>NZ_JBMLSD010000246.1:0-25539 GCF_049240685.1 Flectobacillus sp. | reverse complement strand
GACATGCATTTTTGCCATAGCCCACCTCCGAAAGCCGATACCTGAAAGCTTAAAGTACAATCTTAAACTTTATTTTGCGTACTAACTTAAGTTAATATGCAAAATAAAATTTAATTTTTGAGCCTTTGGCTTTCAGCTTTGGGCATTCGGCAAAAACGTATCTATCGTGACTCAAAAACATTTTAACACTCTTTGCCTTGTGCCTGTTGCCTAGTGCCTAAACTCATAAGTTAAATCTAATTGTGCACAATTTATTAGGTAATAGGAAAGATTAAATTAATAGTATATCTGAAGTAAAATTTGATTATAACATTTTGATTATGAGTACCTTAAAATAATCAATATACTATTAGCTAATAACGTTTTACTACTTAGCTTTGTGCTTTTGGGAAAAAAATTAGGATTGAGTTTTTTTCAAATTCATAGTCTCTTTTTAGCATTTCAAATGCTATTTTATAAAGAGTGAAGGTATTTTCCATATTTCCGAAATCAGAAATCCCCAATCCACAATAGATAATAGCCATTCAATTATTCTCAAAACATTACGGATATGATACAGAAAAAAGTAGTAGTATTATTGCATGGGTTTGGTGAAGACTCGACCGTATGGTTAGGAATAGTCCCTTACTTGCAAAAGAGTTTATTGGTTTTTACACCTGATTATGCCAAGGAAACTGCCTTAAAAACCATGGATGAGTATGCAGACTTTGTCGCCAAACAGTTACAAGAGGCAGGTGTAAGTCAATGTACTGTGATTGGACATTCGATGGGAGGGTACATCGCTTTGGCGTTTGCCGAGAAGTATCCTAACATGATCACTGGCTTAGGCCTATTTCATTCTACAGCTTATGGCGATTCGGAAGAACGAAAAGCTTTACGTTTGAAAAATGTTGATTTCTTGAAAACGCATGGTACAGAAGTTTTTATCAAAAACTTTACGCCAAACCTTTATAGCGAGGAGTTTAATGCTCAAAATCCTGAAGTGGTACAAAAACATATCGATTATTCGTCTCAATTACCAGTAGAAGCCTTAATGGTGGCTATGGATGCAATGCGTATTCGTCCAGATCGCAGAGAAATATTGGCCAATGCCAAATATCCTGTGATGATGATTATTGGTAAAAAGGATAAAAGTATTCCAGTGGCAGATGCGCTTGAGCAATTGGCTTTGGCTAGTAACACAAGTTCATTGGTACTCGATACGGTTGGGCACATGGGTATGTACGAAGAGCCAGAAGAATGTGTGAGATTTATTAAGAAGTTCTTGTTGAAGTAAGTTAGTGCGCAAAATAGAATTTAACTTTTGTGCTTACGGCTTTCAGGTATCGGCTTTCGGCGGTAGGCTTAGGGAAAAAGCATGTCTTTGTTTATTCAACACATTTTAAAACTCTTTGCCTAGGCATATAGCTTGAATCTCATTTTGCACTATTACTTAAGCTATAAATTACCAGTGTAGTTGTTAGTCGATAGAGCATTAGGCAGAATAGCATCAACGAATTCCTGAGAAATTTTGCCTATAGCTGAAAGCCAATAGCCCAATAATTCCCAAACAAAAAAGCTGACTCTTGCGAGCCAGCTTTTTCTGTTACTATACTTAAATGAGATTAGAATTTATCCCAGAAAAGTTTGGTATTTATTTTATCCGAACCGATTGCTGTTGAAGCAGCTTTCCAGTTAAGATTATTTAGTGTTTGTTCGCCTACAGGATAGGTAAAACGAGTTGGAATATCAGCATACGTTTTGTTGGCAGGAACATTGAAGATTGGGAAATCCAAACGTCTCCATTCAGTCCAAGATTCAAAACCACGGTTATACAAAGCAATGTACTTTTGCGTAGCAATTTTTTGTTTGTAAGTACCAGTTGCAGTAGTATAAGCTACCGAACTTTTGGCAAGGTATGCTGTAATATCTGCATCACTTACACCCCAGTAGCTCATCGAAGCTTTGATACCTTGGTTATAGAATTGTTCTGCCGTACCACCAACGTTGTATCCACGAGCAGCCGCTTCAGCAAGATCGAAAGAGATTTCAGCATAGTCCATAATCAAACCTTCTAGGTCTGGTTTTTGGAAAACATCACCGATAGCCGAGAAATTGGTATAGTTACCACCAGCAGCATAAGGACCACCTACATATTTACCATTCAACTGGCCAAAGAAAACCGAACGACGAGGGTCAGAAAGGTTGTTCATCAAGTCGACTACTGTATTTGCAGGAACATAGTCTTTACGTCCACTTTGAATCAAGTCAACCCAGATAGGGTTTGTATTTGGTACATTGCTGTAGTAAGTCAAGGCTGTATTGTCGCTGTTTGATGAGAATACTCCTTTAGCAGCCGCTTCAACCATTGTTTTTGAGGTAGTAGCATCAACATCAGCTAACATCAAACCCATTTTCAACTTTAAGCCATAAGCAAACTTTAACCATTTTGCCATGTCTCCACCATATATCAAGTCTGCCGAACCAAAAGAACCAGCCGATGTATTAATCCCAGCAATAACAGCGTCCAAACGCTTCGCTAAGTCAGCGTAGATTGTTTTGGCGTCGTCATATTTAGGGTTCACATTTTGTGGGTCTAAAGACTCAGTGTATGGGATATTGCCAAATGTATCCACCAATTTTTGGTAAGAATAAATATTCAACAATTCGATAAGCGCCAATTTATTTGCTTTTTCGATGGTTTGTTGGTTACCGATTGGTGTTTCAGCCGTAACTAAAGCTTTGGCTTCTTTCAAGTTATTTAAAATGTTGAAATAAAAACGTAACCATACCGTATCAGGAATTTTACGTGTAGCAATATCGTAATTACTTTCGTCAGTATAGGTAGTTTCAGTCCATTGTTGAGCAAACAAACGGAACACGTTACGGTTCACGTTAGTGTTTACCATTTGGTCAACAAGGTTTGTTTCTGCTGCAGCAAATACAGTAGCAGATGGCACAGAGCCCGAGCTTGGGTGTTTTTTGTCGGTATTCAAATCTTCGAGGTTACTCTCACAAGACATCGACAACAGTGCTATAGATAGGAATGTTACAATTTTTTTCATTGGAATAATATCGTTTTTCGTTTGATGAAAACCTTAACTTGATGTATAGGTTTTAATTAGAACGAGAATTTAAGGCTTGCTCCGATTTCTCTTACTGAAGGATAAACACCCGATTGGAAACCTGAAAGGTTACCTGATGTCAAACCATCTTCTGGGTCAGCATAAGGTAAGTTTTTGTGGATAATCCAAAGGTTACGACCTACTGCAGATAATGTAGCGCCTTTGATGAAGTTGCTTCCGCCGAATAGGTTTGCAGGTAATTTGTAAGATACTGTTACCTCTCTCAATTTAACGTAGCTAGCATCATATACGAAGGCACCAGCTGGATTTCTTCTATAACCGAAGATACCGTAGTTTTCGCCACTTACACGAGTAGTGTTGGTTGTACCGTCAGCTTTTACACCAGGATATACCCAGCCACCGCCATTGTCGATTTTTTCACGTACAGATACACCTTTGTCGTTCAATACGTCTGTTTCTGCGTACAAACCTGTTGCCAAACCATAGTATTGGTCAAGAGAGAACACGCTACCACCTTTTTGGATATCAATCAAGAAGCTAAACGAAAGAGCCTTGTAGTTGAATGAGTTAGTAATACCCATTTTCCAGTCTGGTGTAATGTTTCCAATGATACTTGTAGCATCAGTTTGTGCATAATATCCACTAGTAGCTACTACTTTTTGGCCATTTAGATAAACAAAGTTAGTACCTTTCAAAACCCCGTAAGGCTCGCCAATCGTAGCATTTAGCGTAACACCACCTTGGAATGAACCTAACTGTAGGTTGTCTACGCCATCATACAACTCAACCACTTTGTTGCGGTTCATTGTAAAGTTAGCGTTCAATTTCCATGAGAAGTCTCCTGTTTGAACAGGTACTACAAATGCAGACAATTCAATACCTTTGTTTTCGATAGTACCAGCATTTACATATTTTTTGTCATAACCTGTAGCTTTCGAAATAGACACAGGCATGATTTGGTCGATTGATAAAGTACGGTAAGCCGTAATGTCAAATCCTACTCTATTTTTCAAGAACTTCATTTCTAAACCAATCTCAGCACTTTTAGTACGTTCTGGTTTCAAGTTCGGGTTGTTCAATACTGAACCTGTTACAAACAAAGTTTGTCCACCAAATGCATCTCTTGTATCACCGTTTAAGTTAGATGGTTTTACATAGGTATTCAATAAACTCAACGCAGGTGCAGTATTACCTACTTCAGCGTAGTTTACACGAACTTTACCAAAGCTTAATGCAGGCCAGCTTTCTCCTAATTTGTTAGAGAAAATATAGCTCAAAGAAGCTGATGGGTAGAAATAAGTGTTGTTTGAAACTGGCAAAGAAGAAGAAACATCGCGACGAGCAGTAAGGTCTAAGAACAATTCGTTGTTATAACCCAAAGACGCATTAGCAAAAATACCTTCTTGGTAGATAGCACTTACGTTTTCGGTAGGAGCACTTGCCGCAGAAGCTGAGTTGGCCAATGAATAAATACCAGGAACAACCAAACCTCCCACTGTTGAAGCATACATAGAGCTAACTTCTGTTTTGCGGATGTTACCCCCAATCATACCTTTCAAATTGAACTTATCAGACAAATCTTTATGATAGTTTGCAAACAAATCATAGTTCATTTCTCTGAAAGTACGGTCATAACGAGAGTATTTTGCTGTACCGTTGTTGTTAATCGAACCAACAGCAACACGTTCTTCTTGTTGTTCTGTATAAGTATCCATTGAGATACGTCCCAAAACATCAATGTCATTTGTGATTTTGTAAGTAGCAGTTACATTACCAAAAACACGGTTTCTCCAGTCTGTTTCGTAGTTGTTAGCGCGTTGCCAATAAGGGTTATCCCAGAAAATTGGCTTGATTTCGCTTGGGTCAGTCCAGTTCCAAGTAATGTTTTGTCCTGTTCTTTCAAATGCTGATTTCAAATCTAAGATATCAACGTTGGTTTGATACCACTGACGGAAGCTAGACATAATGTTGTCTGAGTAACCGTTGCTATAACGACCTTTTGCATCTTGACGAGCAAAGTTGATATTAGTCGTAATCGTGAAGTTTTTGCTAAAATCGTGGCTTCCAGAGAAAGAGAAGTTGTTTTTCTGGATGCTAGAATTTGGAAGAATACCAGTTTGGTCAAAACGAGTATATGATACACGGTAAGAACCGTTTTCGCTACCACCATCCAAAGAGATAGTTCCGTTGAATGTTTTAGCATCGTTGAAGAACTTAGCAGGAGTATTTGCTGCTGCTACCCATGCACTAGTTTTACCATACAGTGGCGACGATGGGTCAAATGAACGCCAGTCGTATACCTGAAGACTTGGGTCAAATTTAGCACCCCAAGAAGCATCCTCAGACATAGGAACTACTAAATCTTTTTGGCCATCACCGTTGATATCTCTGTACAAGAATTTAGAGCTTGGGTCTTCGTAGTAGTTTCCATAACCACCACCGTAGCTAGATTGGTATTTAGGGAAAGTAGATTTGTCGATAGAACCTACAGAGTACCCCATGCTCACGTTTACGCCTAAGCCTTGGTTTTTCTTACCTTTCTTTGTAGTAATCATCACAACCCCATTGGCCGCTCTTGAACCATAAAGAGCAGTTGCCGCAGCACCTTTCAATACGTTGATTGATTCGATGTCGTCTGGGTTGATATCCGAAGCAGCGTTACCGTAGTCATAACCACCACCACCTTGAGCTGTCGAAGAGCTAGTAGTGTTAGAGTTATCGATAGGTACACCATCCACTACGAACAACGCCTGGTTGTTACCAGTCAAAGATTTGAAACCACGAACAACGATGTTTGTCGATGCACCCATGTTGTTGTTACGTTTGATTTCAACCCCCGATACTTTACCCGACAATGAGTTGATGAAGTTACTTTCTTTAGCAGTACTTACTTGGTCTCCCTTAACTTCTTGAGTTGCATAACCCAATGATTTTTTGTCACGAGATACACCAAGGGCTGTTACTACAACCTCCGAAAGGGTAGAAGTACTAGGAACTAACTTTACGTCAATTACTGATTGAGAACCAACCGCTACTGTTTGCGAAGTAAAGCCAACTGAAGAGAAAATAAGCGTTGTGCCGTTTCCTACAGTAATACGGTAAGAACCGTCTGCTACCGAAGTGGTACCTTTTGAAGTACCTTTTACTGAAATACTTACACCTGGAATAGGAGAACCATCTTCCGACGAGGTTACCTTTCCTGTAATTTGCCTGTCTTGAGCAAATGTGCTACCTAGCTGTGCCAATAATAGCAAAGCTGTTAGCAGTAAGAGTTTTCTCATAATAATTATTGGTTAAATTGTTGGTAAAATTTTCATAAACACACACCTAAAAGGAGCATGAATAGTGGTTCAAGCATATAATTATCACCATGGTACTTTGGGTACATGGTAAAGATTATTCGTTTTATTAATAATTTATATAAGAGTGGTAAAGCCGAAGCTTAACTTGCAGATAAGAGGATATATGATTTTTGTAAAAACATCTAGCAATAACAATTGCCAGATACAGCCATCAACGCGCGCTAATGGTGATATAATTCCTGAAATGTGTTAGGGATTTTAGTATAGAATGATTCTCTAGGGGCGAAGCTGAACCCTATTACAAGAGATTTTTCTGTCAAAGAAGACAATACGTCCGCTTTTAGTTTGTTTGATTCTAGTGTAAAATTTTTCAAAATAATAGACTATTTAGTTAATGTAGCATTTTCGAATAAAAGAAATTATTCAAAAATGCTATAGTTTTATTTAGTTTTGTTTCGACGAAGTTAAACTTCCAAAGATGTTAATTCAAAACGTTCGCCATCAAAAAGGCCAAGGTCCGAAAGCTTCAAATTTGGAATAACTAGGAGGGCCATAAACGAAAGACTCATAAAGGGTGATTTCAGTTTGGTTCCTAATTGTTTTGCAAATTTATCAATTTCCGAATAATTATTTGCTATATCATAACCATTTTCTCCTGACATAAGTCCGGCAATGGGTAATGGGAGTATTTTATTTTGTCCATCTCCTGATACAGCCGACACCCCACCTTGTACCCCAATAATTAGGTTTACAGCGTCAGATAATGCTTTTTCGTCGACTCCTACAACGACAATATTGTGCGAATCATGAGCCACAGATGAGGCAATTGCGCCTGATTTTAATCCAAAATTTTTTATAAATCCTACCGCTACAGGAGCATCTTGATAGCGATTTACTACGGCAATTTTCAAAATATCATGCTCAACATCCGAAACAATCGCACCATTTACGACCTTTGCTTGGTGCTCCGACTTCAAAGTTATCAATTGTCCATCCAGTACTTCTATGACTTTAATCATAGCATTTTTAGGATTTTGCGCATTTACAACAAAATCTTCAGGGGTTTTTAACGAACAACTAAATTGATTTTGTATCTCGCTACTAAGATTAGGAATAAATGAAACGCCCTTTTCTGCTATTTTTTCTCCGTTCAGATAAGTTGCCAAAATAGTGAAGTCTTTTGGGTTATCGATAAGTACAAAATCGGCAGGGTCATTTTTTCTCAACAAACCTACAGGCAACTGGTAATGCAATACAGGATTGATGCAAGCTACTTGTAATATCTCAAACAATAAATCTGGGTACAATGCCAAGGCTCTTTTGATTAATTCATTGATATGTCCTTCTACCAAATTATCTGGGTGTTTATCATCTGAACAGAACATCATATTTTGGTAATGTTCTGGTAATAAACCAATCAGGGCATCAAAGTTTTTTGCAGCAGACCCTTCACGAATTAAGATTTTCATGCCATATTTGAGCTTATCAAGGGCTTCTTCGGCCGTAAAACATTCATGGTCGGTCTGACAGCCTGCTTCTATGTATTGTTTGGCAGCATCGCCTCTCAAGCCGGGTGCGTGACCATCTACAGGCTTTTGGTATTGTTGTGCCAAGCGAATTTTTGATAACATGTCTGGGTCGCCATTCAGTACTCCCGGAAAATTCATGACCTCAGCCAAATAGCCTACTTCCGAATAATTATCAAACAGATAAGCTATATCTTCGGGTGTAATGGTGGCTCCCGCTGTTTCGAAAGTAGTGGCTGGTACGCATGAGGGTGCTCCAAAACAAAACTTAAAAGGTACCTGACGGGCATTTTTAATCATGTATTCAACCCCTTTTACTCCAAGAACATTCCCTATTTCGTGAGGATCCGAAATGGTCGAAACAGTACCATGCACTACCGCTAATCTAGCAAATTGTACGGGCGTAAGCATTGAGCTTTCGATATGCACGTGGGCATCTACAAAGCCAGGGAGTATATAAGGTGAATTTTGTTGAGGTTGGGAAGCTAATTCAAAGATTTCTTTGATTTGACCTTCTTCAATTGTAATTTGACAGTAAGAAATATTTCTATCAAGTATGTTGATGAAGTTTGCTTGAATCTGCATAAGAGTATAGTTTTGATATTCAGATGTTTATAGCGTAAATGAGTTTAATCAAATTTGTGGTTCTCTCAACTCTGGTTCAAGTTACTTATCTTTGTACAAAATATCTATTCAATGAAGAAAATCATTATTGCACTCGACGGCTATTCAAGTTGTGGAAAAAGTACCACCGCAAAACGTGTGGCAGCACAATTGGGATATGCATTTATTGACACCGGTGCGATGTATCGTGCTGTTAGTTTATACTTTCATGAACATCATATTAGCCTCACTAATCCTAAAGAAATAGAAAAGGCTCTTAGCGATATTCATATTACTTTTCAGTTTAATGAGCATCGTGGCGCTAGTGATGTATACCTCAATGGGTTGAATGTAGAAGATGAAATCCGTAAAATGTATATCTCCCAAAAGGTAAGCGAGGTAAGTGCTATTACGGCGGTGCGTAAGGCAATGGTATCGCAACAACAAAAAATGGGTAAAAGCCGTGGTGTTGTAATGGATGGACGTGATATTGGTACAAAAGTATTTCCAGATGCTGAGGTAAAGGTATTTATGACAGCCGACCCTGTGATTCGTGCCGAAAGACGTCAATTAGAACTTTTGCAAAAAGGTGAAATGATTGACTTAGAAGAAATTTTGGAAAATCTCAAAAAACGTGACATCATCGATTCCACGCGTGAGGAGGGGCCGCTGGTACAAGCAGAGGATGCTGTTTTGATGGATACTTCTTTTATGACACTAGAAGAACAAGTGGATTTTGTGATTCAACTACATGATGCAAAAGTGGCACTGCTAGATTAGAGTGAGGCATATTGCGACATCATCTGCAAAAAACAAATAATTACTTTAAATAGTAAAACCATTGAGACTGAATGATAAGTAAACTTTCAGCATCAATGGTTTTTAGTTTTTGAGAAAAATGTAGTCAATATCGACTATCTGTTAAGAGAAAAACCTTTTTCTAGGTCTAATACTTTAGAAATGACAACAAAACATTACGATTATTTATTGGTAGGACAAGGACTTGCGGGGTCTTTATTAGGATACAGTTTACTAAAGCGAGGTTGTTCAGTAAAGATTGTAGATAATTATGAGCAGCCATCATCATCTCGGGTGGCGGCAGGTATTTACAATCCTGTTACGGGGCGTAAATTAGTAAAAACGTGGTTGGCAGATACGATTTTCCCATTTCTCAAAACCTATTACACCGAACTGGAAAGCGAATTAGGCAAAAACTTCTTCCATCCAATGCCTATGTTTCGCCCATTTCCTAATCAAGAAGTGAAGGATTATCTTTTGCAGGAAACGGCCATGACCAATTATGGCGATTTTGGACAATACCATACGCCCAACGACTCGCTCAAAAGTGTTGTAAAAAGCGAACTCGGAGGAGTCATGACCGATCATTCTGGTTGGGTAGATTTACCGCTGATGTTGGATACTTTTAAAGAATATTTTGAAAAAAAACAATGTTTGTTGCAACACTTATTCGATTATCAGGGTCTTCATCTTGAAAGCAATACATACCAAGTAAATAACGAATGGACGCTGAGCTTCAATAAATTGATTTTTTGTGAAGGCTTTTATGGACGTAATAACCCTTATTTTTCATGGCTGCCGTTCAATCCTGTAAAAGGAGAAGTGCTTCGCGTAAAATTTAAAGAAGATATATCATTGAAAGAAATGATTAATCAAGGCGTTTTTGTGATACCACTTTCTGATGGGCGCGCTCGGGTAGGAGCTACTTATAGCTGGCACGAGTTAGACTGGGTACCAACCTCAAAAGGAAAGCTGGACTTGCTTGAAAAATACCATAAGCTTATGTTGGCAGATATCGATATCGAAGAACACCTTGCGGGAGTTCGTCCTGCTACCAAAGACCGTCGCCCACTGGTTGGTATACATCCAAAATATACCAATCTGGGGATTTTCAATGGACTTGGCTCAAAAGGTGTTTCTTTGGCGCCATATTTTGCTGAGCAATTGGTTGACTTTTTGGTTAATAAAAAAGAACTTGACCCAGAAGTCAATATAAATCGTTTTGGTTCGTTATATTTAGGCCAAAAGCAATCTTAAGAACTTGTTCTAGGCGATTAGCAATATGCGCTAGGCTTAGATTTGTGAAGGATAATCCAAAAGGTTTGGTTCTCTAATACCACATAATTTTAAGCTTTTCGTAGCAACAATACCCAAGCTGAATCAACAATGAAAAAAACTATACTAGTATTATCTCTGCTAGCCTCGTTTTATGCTGATGCCCAAACTACTTTTCCTACACAGGAGCAGTTTGGGAAAAATAGAGTTCAGTACCGCCCATTTCACTGGAAAGTTTTAAGTACACAAAACTTTGAGGTGTATTATTATGAAGGTGGGCAGCAAACTGCTACGTTGGCGATTCAAATGGCTGAATCAGAAATCGACCGAATTACAGAAATACTTGGTTATTCTCCTTTCAATCGTACCAAGATTTTTGTGTATAACGCCACTTCCGATCTTAATCAGAGCAACGTGGGTTTGAGCTTATCTAGCGAAAAGGAAATTCGTGACGAAAATCTAGCCAAATCTCGTATCGAAATTGCTTATTCTGGTAGTGCCTCTACTTTTAGAAAAGAATTAACACGTGAAATATCTCGTGTGTTTATCCATGATATGTTGTATGGAGGTAGTATCAAAGAATCACTTCAAAACTCTTTGTTGTTAAGTGTACCAGAATGGTTTATCTCTGGAATATCTCAATATATTGCTGATGGATGGAGTACCGAGTTGGATTCTTACATGAGCGATGCTATCATCCATAAGTTTATCAAACGCCCTAATCAAACCTCCGGACGAGAAGCTAGTCTGATTGGGCAATCGGTATGGAATTATATTGCTGAGCGTTATGGTCGCGAGAATATCTCAAATATTTTGAACCTAACACGTATTATTCGTAACGAGCAAACCTCTATCTCGAGTACTCTGGGTATGCCATTCTCTAGATTTTTGAAAGAATGGAAAGAGTTTTATACCGCCAACGCCGAGTCGACAATTACCAATTTTACTCTTCCTAATTATGATTTTAAAATAGGACAACAAGCGCTCAATGCACCCAATCGCTTGAATCAGTTCAAAATAAGTCCTGATGGTAATTTTCTGGCTCTCACAAGAAATGACCTTGGTCGTTCGAGTGTCGAAATCATTGATCTGAAAAGTAAGCGTACCGAAACAATACTGACAAGTGGTTTTAAAACTCTCAATCAGTCAATTGACCACACCTTACCTTTAGTGTCATGGACAAAGGGCGGCTCATTGGCTATCATTTTTGAAGACCGTGGCGATATGGTATTGTATGTTATATCGGATATCTCAGAAAAGGATCTTTCAGGTAAGCTTCAGACCAAACGTGTGCTGAAAAATTTTGCACAAATTAGCGATTTCGATATCTCAGATGCAGGTACTCAGCTTGTATTTAGTGCCGAAAGTAAAGGCCAAAATGATTTATTCTTGTTAGACATTGCCCGTTCGGCGGTAAGTCAATTAACAAATGATTTTTATGATGATTTGAATCCTCGTTTTGTTGGAAGCGCAGGGAAAGTAATTTTTGTGTCAAATCGCCTCAAGGATTCATTAGAAGTAGATAAAGGAACTCATAAGTCTGTAACCAATCCGTTTAAGTTATTTTTACATGAAGGAAAACCCAAAACTGAAACCGTGAAAGTTTTGGTGGATTCTTTAGGTAATATATCTAACCCTATTGTAGCAGACGGCAATACGGTTTATTTCTTGAGCGACGAAAAAGGAATTCGGAACATTTATAAGTTAGTGGCTGGTGAAAATGCGCCAAATCAAGTCAGTACATTCCGTACCGATATTACCGACTTTGATTACTCCCTATCAAGCAATAGCTTGATTTATCGTTTTGTCGATAATAATCAAGATATTATTGCCTATCAAAAAAATGCAGATTTGGGTATAAAAACGGGCATTCCATTCACAAATCGCAACATTAGATTGTTTGGCGCCCCAATCCTAAATGCTCCTAAAGCACCTACTGATACTCCCAAGCCTACCGAAGTATCTAAGCAGCTAGCTCAGCCAACAATCCAATTGTTGCCAGGCGAAGTAGATACAGATAATTATCAATTTGATGAAAATGCTGGTTTAAGGCCATCTTCATCTACAAGTGCTGCCGATAAAAAGAATGATAGAAAATCTCGAACAGAACGTATTTTGTCTTCTAAGCAGGCCCGAAAAGATAATGTTAAAATCAAAGGACCTACCGACTACAACAATGCATTTGTGGTAAATGGTACTGAAACAGATTTTGTGGTAGACCCATTGCCACAAAGAGGCTTCGGCTTGAATGCAAATCTTAAGATGAATGACTTGCTAGAAAATCATTTATTGAAAACTGGTTTATTTTTAACTCCAAATCTTAAAAACTCAGATTTATGGGCTGAGTATTCGTATCTGGCCAAAAAAATAGACTATTCAGTGCGATTCGATAGAAGAACAACAAGTGACGATGGAGAAATTCAAGATATAAAATATCGTTTGAATAAAGTAACTTTTAGTGCTGCCTATCCTATCAATACCAATTCGAGAGTATCAGTTTCTACTAACTTTATTACAACTCGATACTACGAATTTGATTTGAATACTAGTGTGATTGCTCCTTACTTGCCAACAGTCAATGCCGATTATGTAGGCGCCCGAGCGGAGTATGTGTATGATAATACAATTAGTCATGGACTCAATCAACTGGAAGGGACTAGGTTTAAAATACGTTATGACCATTATACTGGATTGACGTCGGCATCAGATGGTTTTGAAAAAATTAATATTGATGCTCGTCACTATATCAGATTAGGGAGAGGAACCATTTTGGCATTCCGTGCGGCTGGAGGACATTCTTTTGGTAACGCACCAAAAGCTACTGTTATGGGTGGAATGGACAACTGGATTGGTCGCAACTACGAAGCTACCAACAATAAAAATAATCCCTTTACCTCGAGTACAATTGATAAAGACTTGTTTTTCTTAGATTATGCCACTCCTTTGAGGGGTTTTAATATGAATAAGATTTCGGGAAATAGCTTTATGGCCTTAAATGCCGAAGTGCGTTTCCCAATTGCTAAATATTTGTACTCGGGACCTATTTATTCAAATTTCTTTAAAAATTTACAGCTGACAGGTTTTACAGATATTGGGACAGCATGGTCAGGGGTTGGGCCGTTCTCTCGCAGAAATGCATTTAATACCTATGTGTTGCCAAATCTAACTCCTGCTCAAATCGCCAACGGTGAAAATATTCCATTCAGAGCTACAATTACAGATTTCCGTAGCCCATTCTTGGTAGGCTATGGTATTGGAGCACGTACTACTATTTTGGGATATTTTGTAAAGTTTGATGTAGGTTGGGGTCTTGAAAATAAAGAAATAAAATCACCAATTTCATACCTGACTTTAGGATATGATTTTTAGAATATTATTTTTTGATATTTTAACATGAGTCATCCCAAATTTTAAGGTTGGGATTATCTTCCATAATTTTCAAAAAAAAGGGGTCGGGATATATTTTCCGACCCCTTTTTTGAGGCTATCATGCTAGATTTACTTGGTTTGATACGCAAGCATAGAGACGCAAGCATTGCGTCTCTACTGGGAGAATCTAAATTTTAACATAATCACTCAATCGCTAAATTAGGGGTGACTCATGTTTTATTGGGTAAAAGCTATCAAGTTCGAACTTTTGTTTAGGTAATATCTGTTTTCAACCAAATACTATCTGGAGTATTTTATAAAAATGTAGGATAGATTCAGAAAATCTTTCCGAAATTTGGAGTAAATATTTTACCCGTAAGAGCTGAGAGTATCATTTCAACCTTTCAGAAAGCTATCTCTGACTTTTACCACCATTTAATGTTAGCCAACTTATGCAACTTGAAACAATCGAACTAACGTCTATTGTGCCAATTTTGGCCAAGACGCATGCGGCTTCGGCAGAAATCCGAAGACTTAGCGACCAACAAAAAAAGGACATTCTCTATCGTTTGGCAGAGGTATTGGTAGCCAATACTACGCAAATTATGACAGAAAATGCCAAAGACTTGTTACGCATGGACCCCGCAGACCCCAAGTACGATCGTTTGATGCTTACCGAAAAACGTATTGCTGATTTGGCCGAAAGTATGAAGGATGTCGCTAATCTAAACGACCCTACAGGCGAATTACTTTTGTCAAAAGAACTTCAAAATGGCTTAAAAATTAAAAAAATAGCAGTACCAATGGGAGTCGTTGGGGTGATTTTCGAATCCCGTCCAAATGTAACCGTTGATGTAACTGCACTTTGTATTCGCTCTGGTAATGCCGTGGTGTTGCGCGGGGGCTCTGATGCTTTTGATACCAATACCTTTTTGGTAAGTCTTATACATGAGGTATTGCGCGAGTTTGGAGTAAATACAGACGCTATTACGTTATTGCCAACCGACCGTGCATTTGTCAAAGAACTATTGACTGCTACTCGATTTGTCGATTTAATCATTCCTCGTGGTTCGGAGTCATTGATTCAGTTTGTACGTCAAAACTCTTTGGTACCAACTATCGAAACAGGCGCTGGCGTATGTCACACATTTGTTGAAAAAACAGCTGATTTAGCCAAAGCAACCGAAATAGTAGTTAATGCCAAAGTATCTCGTCCTTCGGTATGTAACTCCTTGGATACGGTTTTGGTAGATGAAGCGGTAGCTGAAACATTTTTACCAAGCTTAATAGAAGGCTTTAATCAATGGAATGTTGAAGTTTTTGCCGATAATACAGCTTATAAAATCTTAGCAGAAGCAGGTTTCAAATCCTTACAAGAAGCGACAGAAGCAGATTTTGGCCGTGAGTTTTTAGATTATAAATGTTCTATCAAAGTCGTTTCTGGCTTAGAGGAGGCATTAGACCATATTCGTAAATACTCTTCGCGTCACTCGGAGGCAATTCTTTCAAAAGATACTGAACTGTGTCAACGATTTGTGCAAGAAGTAGATGCCGCCGCAGTGTATACCAACGCTTCTACACGCTTCACCGATGGAGGACAGTTTGGATTAGGAGCCGAAATTGGTATTTCAACTCAGAAGCTTCACGCCAGAGGACCATTTGCACTCGAAAAACTCGTTACCGAAAAATGGATTGTAGAAGGTGATGGCCAAGTAAGATGGTAAGCATTTAAGGCTTTCTGCTTTGGGCATTTGGCTTTGGGCTTTCGGCGGTGGGCTTTGTAAAAAAGCATGGCTTTAGTTAATAAAAATATTTTAACACTCTGTGCCTTGTGCCTGTTGCCTTGTCCCTAAAACAAAAAACGCACGAAAACTTAATATCAACCATGAATTATCTTGAATCTTGAAATTAGGATGATTCTATAAATTTTAAAAAAGGCGCTCGAAATTAGCTTTTCGAACGCCTTTTTTGATACTGCAACACAAAAAATAGACTGGACTCCAGACTTAAAGTATTATATCTCTTTCAATAAAATTAAAATAATCACTCATTCACTCAATCGCAGTTCACTCAATTAAAGAAGACGCATGTTTTTGATTCCCTCGTTTGTCAAATCGTCTTACAATTCCTAACTTGCATCTATGGAAAACTTCGTAGTCTCGGCTCGGAAATATCGCCCTGCTTTGTTTGATTCCGTAGTGGGTCAATCTCATATTACAACTACTCTCAAAAATGCTATCCGAACCAATCATTTGGCTCAGGCTTTTTTGTTTTGTGGTCCTCGTGGAGTTGGTAAAACTACTTGTGCAAGAATTCTTGCCAAAACTATTAACTGTCAAAACCTTACGCACGATGCGGAGGCTTGTGGCGAGTGCGAATCGTGTAAAAGCTTTCAAAATAACGCATCTTTCAATATTCACGAACTAGATGCGGCTTCTAATAACTCGGTCGATGATATTCGTAATCTAATCGACCAAGTGCGCTATCCACCTCAGTCGGGACGATATAAAATTTATATCATCGATGAGGTGCACATGCTGTCGACAAGTGCCTTCAATGCTTTTCTGAAAACCCTTGAGGAGCCACCTGCGTATGCTATTTTTATTTTGGCAACCACCGAAAAGCATAAAATTCTCCCAACGATTTTATCAAGATGTCAAATTTTTGACTTTAATCGTATTCAAATCGGAGATATGACACAACATTTGGCCAATATTGCAGCCAAAGAAGGGATTATCGCCGAATGGAGTGCCCTTGAATTGATTGCACAAAAAGCCGATGGCGGTTTGCGTGATGCGCTTTCGATGTTCGACCTTAATGTGACTTTTTCTAAAGACAATACTTTGCATTATGCCGAAGTATTAGAAAACTTACACATTTTGGATTATGATTATTATTTCAAAATGACCGACGCCCTCATGGAGTCGAAAGTAGCAGAAGCGTATTTACTTTTTGACGAAATATTGAAAAAGGGATTTGATGGGCATCAATTTGTGGTGGGTTTGTTGGAGCACTTCCGCAACTTATTGGTTTGTAAAGACCCTATAACGGTAAAATTATTACAGGTTTCGGAGAGTGTTCAGCAAAAATATCTGGAGCAGTCGGCTAAAGCAAACTTTTCGTTTTTGGCATCAGGATTGAGTATCGGTTCTCAATGCGACCTGAACTACAAATCGGCCAAAAACCAAAAATTGCACGTAGAAATCACTTTGCTTAAGTTGGCACATATTCCGCATGTGCTCAATTTGAGTGCACTCCCTACTGTGGAGGGTGGGGCTGCGGGAAAGCCTAGTGCCGATAGCCCTGCTGTTGTACAGCAGCCTATCAGTACGCCAACGGCCACGTCTCAGGTTCCTAACGCTGTGCCTTCTCAGCTAAGTAATACTTCGGCTGGTTCTGTTTCGACTAATCCTGCACCTGTAGGAGCAATTCCAAAAGTAAATCTCGGAGGACTAAAAAGTACGGCTAATCTAGGAAAACCCGTTGCAGAAACGCCCAAAGCATCTTCGGCGCCCATGCCTGTATTAGAAGATAAGCAGGTTGTTCAAAATAAAGCCTTTACCAAAGAACAGCTCAAAACGCAATGGGATTCGTTCGTAAAATGGCTCGAATCTCGTGAGCGCTTCAGCGAGTTTGTGATTCTTAATAGGGATTTTACCCTAGAAGGAACTACGATTCATTTGGCGGTTGATAACGAAATTCAGGTAGAGCTACTGACAACAGCATTACGTACAGAAGTGCTTACACATTTGCGTAAAGCTATGCAAAATAGTACGATTCATATCGAGGTATCGATTTTGAAAGAAGAAGAGAAACCAATGATTTATACCCAAGCCGAAAAGTTTAAGTTTCTGGCCAATAAAAACCCTGCACTCAACGAGTTGAGAAATGCTTTAGGTTTAGATTATGATTATTAAGGATATTACTAGTTCAAGACTTAGTCTTGGACTAATTTTTTTAAACAGTTTAGAAACTGAAACAAACAATAGTCCGATACCTAGTATCGGACTATACAATTTTTTAAAGGATAAGAAACAGAATAGAGCTATAGTACAAATTGATTATACTCTTCTGATGATAAGTCTTTCTAATAACTTCCTTTTATTTCTATTTGTGCCATTCTAGGATTACCTACCAAAGACAACTACTATTCCATTCCTAATTTTCTATTTTTTCTTTTTTTTGAAAAAAAAACTAATCAAATAGTTGTTTAACTAAAATTTTAGTTTTAACTTCAACTCATCAAAAACAGAGTACTCAAACAACAGGTATCTAATTATAAGTAATAAAGCAGAAGAAAATATCTTTTGGCTGTTGAGTATCAGCAATGAGCTTACGCTCTTTTCCAAAATGCTATATTGAATTTTGCACACCAACTTATAAACTACAATTATGCAAGAAATAGACAAAGAGTTGACTCGTGCCGAAGAGCAGATTATGCAGGTGCTTTGGCAAATCGAAAAAGGCTTTGTAAAAGATATTCTAGATTATCTACCAGAGCCAAAACCTGCTTATAATACCGTCTCAACGATTGTTAGAATTCTTCAGGAAAAAGGCTTTGTGAGCCATAAGGCCTATGGCAAGTCACATGAGTATTTTCCGGTTGTGAGCAAAGAACAATACAGCACCTTTGCAACCGAAAAATTGGTTGAGGGCTATTTCGAAAATTCTTTCTCAAGTTTATTTTCTTTCTTTTCTAAAAAAGGAAAAATAGACGTAAAAGAAGCCGACGAAATTTTGAACTTAATCAATAGTATGAAGAAATAGGAGTTGAGATTATCATAATTCAAGGGTTTCGACATTTGAGCCTCCAGCAAGATAGTCGAAACCTGATAACCAAAACATTGCTATGGCTGAAATTTCTACATCCGACAAAGGGGGCTCGCGCCGCTCCCGACAATCTACTCGTGTCGATATGACACCGATGGTTGACCTAGGTTTTTTGTTGATTACCTTTTTTATGTTGACTACCACCTTATTGAAACCCGTTACAATGCAGTTGAGTATGCCCGATAAAACGACAGATAAAGGGTCGGATATTCGAGAAAGCGAAACTTTAACAGTGATTTTGGACAAAGAAAATAAGGTATATTATTACCAAGGTATCCCAACTGACCCCAGTATTGTGCTTAAATCAACTGATTTTTCGTACAAGGGAATCCGTCAAATATTATTTAATTACAAAGCTAAAATTGGAAGGCGCTTCACAGTAGTGATAAAGGCAACCGACCAAGCTCATTATCGAAACATGGTAGATTTGTTAGACGAACTGGCTATTACCAATAATAAGCAATATGCCATCGTTAATACATTAACAACCAACGAACAGAATTTATTATCGCTTCAATCTCGACCATCAATTTAACATTAACTGCGTATGAACTGGCTGCACTATTTACTCCAAGTGAATCTGTATCTGATTCTATTTTATGGATTTTATCACATTGTCCTGCGTAAAGAGACGTTCTTTTATCTCAACAGAGCTTATTTGTTGGCAACCTCCGCTTTAGCATTTTTTATCCCAATGTTGCAGTTTACGTGGGTGCGTGAGCAATTAGTGAGTGATGGTGTGTATCATACTATGAAGTATATCTACGACCCACAAATGTATTACACCCCAACCGAAAGTTTTGTACAACAGGGCTGGACTTGGGGAGATATGATTGCTGTCGTATATATAACTGGCGTTCTTATTGGTATTGGTCGAATGGGACTTCAGATGGCTTATTTGGGTAATTTACTCCGTGGGAAATCACAGAAGAAGAATGTGAATAAAAGTGCATTTTCCTTTTTCAATTTCTTGTTTGTGAGTAAAGATATGCCTATGCGTGATGTGATTATGCGCCACGAGCAAGTACATATTCGTCAATTGCATTCGGCAGATATTATGTTGTTTGAGCTTTTGGCAATATTTAACTGGTTTAATCCTATTATTTATTTATACAAAAAGGCTGTTCGTTATATCCACGAGTTTATTGCTGACGAAATAACGAGTCAATGGGAGGAGTCTAAGGAAGAATATGCGATGCTGTTGTTTCACGAGCAATTTGGTGTACAGACTGTCCCTTTAACGAATAACTTTTTTAATGATTCAATGCTGAAACAACGCATTCAGATGCTGATGAAGGACCGTTCTGAAGACGATGTTCAGTGGAAATATCTATTAGTTTTACCTTTGTTGGGTGCTATGCTGATTTTGGCATCGTCTAATTTGAGAGGTTCAGAAATGGAACAACGTCTCAATGTAAAATGGAGAGCTATTGTAGAAAAAGGAGGGCAGGCTGTTGTACCAAGTAAATCTGGTAGACAAGTATTGGCCGAGTCAGGAATCAGTATTTCAAGTGCGACGATTATCAGTCCTGCTTTAGCCGAAGAACTACAAATGGAAGCCGATTCCATTTTGAATGGCGTTGACCACCAGCCAGAGTTTAATGGTGGTATGCCCGCTTTTGTGGAATACTTACGTGCCAATTTGAAGTATCCAGAAGAAGCTCAAAAGGCAAATATGGAAGGGAAGGTGTATATCCAATTTGTGGTAAATAAAGACGGCTCTGCTGAAGATTTTAAAGTGCTAAAATCTGCTGGAGAACCCCTTGATAATGAAGCTTTACGGGTATTGAGGTCTGTCCCAAAATGGGTACCAGGCACACATCAGGACAAATTAGTAAGATGTACTTTCGTCGTCCCTATTTCATTCAAAAAAGCATAAACATAGTAAGTTGTTTTACACCAATTTCAGCTTTAGGCCATAGGCTGTATGCATTAAGCAATCAATTATACGATAAACTTAGCTTACAGCTTATTGCCTAATGCCTAAAGCAATACTGAGTCCAACTTCCTACCTCTATTGAGGTATTTTTTTACTAAATAATAACTAAAAATTTAGTTCTACTATTGAAATGGCACACCAAACAGACAAAGTGTGTAAGCTGTCAATAACTAGTTCGAGGCTTTGTCTCGGACTAGCTATTGCTTCAGTTTTCAAACTGTTAAAAAAATGAGCCCAGTACAAAGGCTTGAACTAGGCATTGCGAATAAAGGAATTTTCATATTCTTAAAATCAGAAATCTGTAATAGTTGGGAAAGTCCTAATTCTGCATTAGTACTGGACGAAGGTTTAGCACTGTCTTTAAGATAAAATTGATGTAGTGGCAACTGCAAGAGGTGCCACTACATCAAAAAATGCTAATGATAAGAATTCTTTTGAACGAAAGAAAATCCTTCATACAACCCTAATTCTACATTCATAATTCAATCATTCATAATTCGCCATTACCCAGCCTCATCTAAGGTAATTTTTTTCAATACAACAACTAAAAATTTAGTTTTAAATTCTTTTAAACTTCTCAATATCATGAACAACAACTCATCAAATCAACAACACGAGACCTTAGATGATATTATCTTCGAAGGTCGTAATAAGCTCTATGGTGCTTATTTTTTAAGACAAGAGTACAAACAAATTGTTAAAAAAGCCACTTTGATTGGCGTAGGGGCATTTGGGCTAGCTTTATCGACTCCTTTTATTTGGGCATCACAGGATTCACGAGATAAACGTGAAGTAGAAATTGTCCTACAAGATGTAGAACTACCGCCTGCGGAGGAAAAGAAAATAGAATTGCCAGAGCCACCCAAACCAGAAACACCTGTTGAGCCAGTAAAACAAATTAAGTATTTAGCACCTGAGATAGTAACCGATGAAAGAGAAATTGAACTACCACCAACCCAAGAGGAACTAGCCGAAAGTAAGGCTGTGATTGGTACTGAAAATGTGGACGGAGCCGAAATCGAAATGCCTCCTGTAGATCCTGACCTTGCCAATACGAAGCCCGCCATAGAAGCTCCTGTGCATGTCGAAAAAACAGAAGAGAAAGAGTTTTTAGTCGTTGAACAAATGCCTGAGTACAAAGGAGGAATGAGAGCTTTATCTGATTTTTTGAGTAAAAATTTGAAATACCCATCTCAAGCTCAGCGTGCTGGAATTGGTGGAAAAGTATATGTTTCTTTTATCGTTTCAGGTGACGGGAGTATTTCACAACTAGCTGTAGCCAAAGGCATTGGCTTCGGATGCGATGAAGAAGCCGTGAGAGTGGTGTCCAAAATGCCTAAATGGATACCCGGTAAACAGTCGGGAAGAGCCGTCTCGGTTCGCTTTACTTTACCTATTACTTTTCAGCTTATGGAGGAATAGTTCTAATTTAAAACGTATGAGTTTTGCACCTATAATAGGCCAGTTCTATACTGTTTTTAGTAAAGAGATTAGTTAAATTATAATTATTTTAATATAATTATTAATTAATTGTCTGGTTGTTAGGTTTTTATGGAAATATTTTTTGAATATTTGCGATAAATTTTTATCTTAGTTAAATAGATAAAGTACAATTTGAGTGTTTGGTAAAGACCATTTCACTCTTTCGCAAGTGAAAAAAGAAATCTAGCAATAACTCCTAAAAACTTATTATCATTATGGCAATTACAAAACAGTATTTGAAATCAAAACCAGTATGTAAAGTAACATTTGCAGTTCCTGCCGACCTAGCAAACGGTGCAAAAGCAGTGAACGTGGTAGGTGAGTTCAATAATTGGGATGCCTCGGCTACAGCCTTGAAAAAACAAAAAGATGGTACTTTCAAAGGTACACTAGAATTAGAAGCTGGAAAAGAATTTCAATTCCGTTATTTATTTGATAGCGCTATTTGGGCTAATGAAGCTGAAGCTGATAAGTTTGTTCCAAACGGTATCACTCCTGACGAGAATTCGGTAGTTGTATTGTAATCATTCGAGCAGTAAGAAGGCGCCTCTTACTGCTCGAGTTGTTTACTTATTGACTAAACTTTGACAAAGATTTTTTTATTGTGCATGATCCAAAGTATGCCACACCATAAGCTTACGAGGATAATTGCTCCTGCAAGGGAAGCATTATAAGGGCTATCAAACCATGGCGTAATCCATGATTTGTATAACCAGACTTGAAGATTGACTTCTTCGCCTTCGGCATTCTGTAGTTTTATCATTCGTAAAATACGCGGAATCAGACCCGATAAGAAGAATACTGTGATAGCGTTGACACCGTATACCACGAATGGCTTGGTCCATCGTTGGTAGCCTTTGACATCAATAAGCCAGTACAATCCCACCCAAAAGCAAGTTGCCATACCAGCAGTCCAACACACGTATGAACTTGTCCACAAGGACTTATTGATGGGAAATCCCGCACTATCCCAAGCCCATCCGACTAGCATGCCCATGCATCCTATTAAACAGAGATTGAGAAGTTTTTTATGAACTTCTTGATCTCTGTTTTGCATATAATACCCTGCCAACATACCTGCAATGCCATTGCCAATGGCTGGTAAACTACTCAATAACCCTTCGGGGTCCCAAACTTTTGCTGCTTTATAAAGATGTGGAATCCCCAAAATCATACGGTCAAAATAAGCTCCTAGGTTAGTTTCGGCATATAAATTGGCGGCGCCAATGCCTGGTACAGGCACCACTGTCATAAGGATATAATACAAAATCAGTATGCCAGCTAGGATGCCAAGTTGAGTACGAGGTTTGGTATAAAGAAAGAGGATAGAGCAAAAGAAAAAGACCAGGCTTATGCGTTGCAAAACGCCCATGATACGTACTACCGATATATCAAATTTGGGAAAAAGAGATAGGAAAAGTCCTAAGCCAAAGAGCTTTAAACTACGCTCCAATATCTTCAGAAGGGTCTTCGAATCGGGTTGTTTATCTTTAAATGCATAAGAAATGGAAACTCCAACGATAAAAAGAAAGAAAGGGAATACCAAATCGGTAGGAGTACAGCCATCCCAAGCGGCGTGTTCGAGAGGCCAATAGATATGTCCCCAATCGCCTGGGTTGTTCACCAAAATCATCATGGCTACCGTGAGCCCTCGAAAGGTATCGAGCGAGAGTAAGCGTTGTTTCATAAGTTGTTGTTAGAAGTGTAATTCTAAGATAGTCGTTATTGTGTGATTTAGCGAGTTGTGATTGAGTAATTTTTGAAAAAAGTCTAGCTTTTCAAAATCACTAAATCACAACTCTCTCATCACAATTTGTTGGGTGCTATTTCAACCTTCGAAATCTGTACCTCTGGCTTAAACTGCAATATCCATGCAAGCACTTCGTCCATCACGGTCATATTGAGCGAGTATTCGATAAACTGCCCTTTTTTGATAGCGACGACCAATTCGGCCTGTTTGAGTAGGTCGAGATGATGCGAAATACTCGGTTTCGACATATTGAATTGCTCGGCGATTTCACCAGCATTGAGGTCTTTGTCTTTGAGGAGCTCTAAAATTTCACGACGGGTGGGGTCGTTGAGCGCTTTGAATAAGGTATTCATAACTTAAATATTTTATCGGAGTTTTTTGATCCAGTTAACGATTCCTTCCATAAGTTGAGGTGCTAAAGGTAAATCTGGATTTTGATAATTTTGTTGTGATTCCTGTGGGTCTAGCGTGCCTAATTTGAGTACATGATTCATTTGTGTAATCATCAGATAAGTAGACTTTGGAGCAGCCTGATGCAAGGCTTGTCCTTCTTTTTCAGCAACTTGAATATCGGCATTGCCTTGAACAATCAAAATTGGGTTTGTGATTTTAGTAATTTCTTGGCTAGGATTATACCGCAACCACGAAATCATATAGGGCTGAATACTCGTGCGAAACAAGCTGAAAATTACCATATTTTGCATGAGTTTGGGAATAGTTTTACCTTGTTTGAGTGTTGCCAAATAGTTTTTGACTGTATCCTTTACCGAATCAGGAAGCGCTTGTGGGCGAAGTTGCTCATTGATTACCTCATCGATTCCTTGAGCGATACCAGATACCGAAATATAGCCATCTACCTTTCTTTTTTGTGCCAAAAGCATTCCTAATAACGAGCCTTCCGAATGTCCAAGAACAAGTACTTTACCAAATCGAGGATCTTTGCGAAGTGTATCCAAAAATTGAGCTGCATCGTCGGCGCCTGTTTCAAAACGCATATCTATTTCTTTGACAGCGGTATTACTACTTTTTCCAATACCTCTCTTGTCATATCTCAAGCTTGCTATTTGATTTTTTGCCAAGCCTTCTGCCAACAATTTATAGGATTGAGCCTTTACGCCCAAAGGATTATTGCCATCGCGGTCTGTCGGACCCGAACCTGCAATAATCAGTACAACTGGCATAGGCTTAGTCGTTTGAGGTACTAATAAGGTTCCTTCAAGATTACCTTTGGTTTGAGGTAATATTACGATTTGTTCTTGATTTTGAGCGAAAAGATTGAACTGAGTAAATGCAACCGTCAACCATAGATAGATAAGTTTTTTTGTCATGATAGGAAAAGGGTGAAATTTTTCTGAATATTAAGTATTTATTCGATGTTGAAAAGCTTAAAGATAGCTATCGTCAGAAGTATCTCTAGTCTCAAATAGTGTAGATTTTTGCATACTCAGCAGCGTTTGGGTAAAAATACATGAATCGGTAGTTTTAAAACACGAAACATAAATCTCTAAAGCCATTGAAAATTTGACAAGTTTAGCATTAAAAAAGGACAATCATCACACCTACATTTTCAAATTATCAAATCTTCAAATTACACAAATCC
>NZ_JBMLSD010000245.1:0-1546 GCF_049240685.1 Flectobacillus sp. | reverse complement strand
TACTTAAATTAATTTTTGAGCTTTCGGCTTTCAGCTTTGGGCATTTGGCAAGAATATTTACTTTTACTAAAACCGATTTTAAACTCTTTGCCTTGTGCCTGTTGCCTGTTGCCTTGTGCCTATTGCCTAATGCCTATTACCTTGTATCTAAAATAAAAAACTTAAATCTAATTTTGTGCAACTATACATCTATTTACCTGATTATGAACAAGGTACTTTAGATTTCTTCAAAACTTGCATTACGCTAAATTATTTGTCTATGACTTTTGCATAAAATACAGGCAAATTTTGATGTTTTGGCAACATTTTTGAATTATTGAAGCCTACAGAGCGCAAGCCGTTTGAATCTTCGTTCGATGATGTCAATAAAATTGTTAAATTTTGTGAATTTGTATTTAACTTAATTTTTAAAGGCTCATAATCTTCTATTTCTATTATCAGAAGTGTATTAGTAGTTTCGGTACGAAGACTGAACTTTCCTTTTACATCTGAGATTGTGGCACGTTCTGTACCGCCCTTAACTGTAACATTTACCCCTTGAATAGGCTGCTGATTGTCGCCATCTAAAATTCTGCCTGTGAGAATTTTTTGTGAAAAAGCAGCATTAGCACCGCATAAAAAAATGAAAAGCAATAAAAGATTTTTCATAAGGCTAAAATATTTTGTTACCAAAAGTGAAATAAAAAAGTCAGAATAGCGAAAATAGCCAATTTAGAGAAGAAAATTAGAATCTAAAGCATATAAAACTTACTTTGTTGATAGAGAAAATCCTATTATCTACAGACTCTCCCTCAACAATTTTCATTAATCAACTGTACTACAATCTATTGCATATTTTGGAAAATCTGCCCCAAAAAATACAGTGTTAATATTTATGAGAAATTTGAACAAACAAGAGTGTACTAAGTAAAATGGCAAACATCACTAAAGAATTTGATAAAAAAGAAGCTATTCTCAATGCAACCTTGGAGCTAGTTTCCAAGCATGGTTTTCACAGCTCTCCTATGTCTGAAGTGGCCAAGCAAGCCAATGTTGCAGCAGGGACAATTTACCACTATTTTAAAAGCAAAGACGAACTCATTTGTGCATTGTATGTAACACTAAAAGAAAGAACCACGCAGCAGCTCCTCAAAAACGATGATCCCTCCAAAAATTATCGGGATAGAATCAGGGCTTTCTACCTCCAAAATTTTCATTACTTTACCAAAAATCCCAAAGAATTTTACTTTTTAGAACAATTTTCAAACTCTCCTTTTCTTTCTCAGATTTCAAAACCTGATTTAACTAAACTAGAACAGCCTATATACGATTTTTTACGAAAAGCAGTCTTTACGCAAGCAGTACGCGATATTCCTCCTAAAATCATGATTTCTTTTGTGATGGGAAGTGTAGGTTCATTGATTAAGCTCCAGTTATCGGGAGAGTTTCAACTCACAAGTTCGGATTTGGAACTGGCCTTTTTTACCTGTTGGGACGGAATCAAAAAACAATAAATTGGTCTTATCCAAAGCTACGGCATAGGAGTTTAAAGGAGGCACTAGGCTAC
>NZ_JBMLSD010000244.1:0-6414 GCF_049240685.1 Flectobacillus sp. | reverse complement strand
AATTAGCTTTTCGAGCGCCTTTTTGCTATTGCATCTATGGTTTAAGGTAAGTTAGCAGTGTAGAATTAGGTTTAAATTATGTGTTTTAGGCACAAGGTACAAGGCAACAGGCAAAAGGCAACAGGCACAAGGCAACAGGCAAAGAGTGTTGTTGTTTTTAGGTTTTTGCCCCAAGCCCCAAGCTGAAAGCAAAAAATGTTTTTATAAAAATATAAAGAGCTTTTGCCTAATACCTACGGCTCATTGCCTAATGCACTCAAATTAAATCTAATTTTACACTTTACTAGTTCAAGACTTAGGTTTGTTTTTTTAGTAGTAAGTAAAAGGAAACATTAAATCAATAGTGTCTCAAAGGTGAAAAATGAAGATAACATTTTGATTGTATTACAATAACCAATATACTGTTAACCTGATTACTGGACAAAACAAGAAAGTGAGATTGAGGTATATAGCCTTTGTCACTGATGATTTTAAAAACAGTTTTAAACTGTTAAAAAAATGAGTCCAAGACTAAGTCTTGAACTAGTAACTTCAATTTTGTCCAGTAATCAGACTGTTAACTAATAACGTCTTTTTAATTATCAAACTGTTTAGATACTGTTCAAACAAAAAGAAACCCCACCAATATCATATCGGAGGGGTTTTCTGTGCTAACAATCGCAATATTTAAGAGTAGTTTGTTTATATGTCTAGTTTAGAAGTAAGTCAAACTTGAAACGGTAATAAAAGTAATCAGATAAAAATCTTTGTAATAGTTTTAGGTTTTCCTAAAAAACAATACTCGTAAAAATGACCAGTGAAATAAGTTCGCAATACTTGTTGAATTTATAAAAATCATTGTACTAAAAAAAACCGATGTCAAAGATGCCAAAATAGCCCCTATCTTAATAAAGTCTCTTATTTCCATACTTAGGTAGGTATGCTCAGTAAGATAAATTGCCATTGTAACTCCAGTTCCAGCCAAAATACCACAACCTATAATTTGCACCCAATTGATGTTTGGAGGAAGTTGTACAAACTTCAATCGGACAACTAGCCATGTTGTAAGTACAATTCCGAGAGGTTTACCTAGTAGCAGTCCAATCAAAACACCTTTTACATGAGATTCTTGTAAGAATTCTAAGCTTTCCAAGTTGATAGCAACTGCTACATTGGCAAATACAAATAGCGGAACAATCAGATAATTTACTGGCATGTAAATCCATCTTTTTAGCTCATCTATTCGATTAATAGGGATAGAAAGGGCTGTAATAATTCCTGAGATGGCAGACGGAAAACCAGCTTGTACCATACTCCACCATAAGAATCCTCCTATAAAAAAATGAAAAGCCAAAGAGGTGTTCTTAAAATATTTTAACGCACCTAAAAAAATAATACTTAATAGAACGAGCACAATTTTTAGGCTTCCTACCGTTGGCAAATAAAATATCACCAAAAGCAAGAGTGCTAATAAGTCATCGATAATAGCCAAAGCAACAAAAAAAGCCTTGATAAAACTAGGTACTTTATTCCCAAGTAATTTTAAGATACCTAAAGAGAGGGCTATGTCAGTTGTAGTAGGAATAATCCAACCAGAAAGAATAGATTGTTCTTGATTAAGAAAACAAAATATTATGATGGGCACTACTAAGCCTCCAATGGCTCCAAAGAAAGGTAAACTGGCACGTTGATAAGTTTGAAGTTCACCTTGGGTAAGCTCCTTCTTTAAATCGAGGCCAATTTCCAACATAAACAATGTCATCAATCCTTTATTGATTACCTCTTGAGCCGATATTGCATTCAAAGCGGGAACTAATGGCGATACCCAAAACTTGATATAGGCACTACCGCTCATGGGAATATTGGCTAGCAAAAGAGTAAGGAATAAAGCATTGAGTAGTAAAAATCCACTTAGTTGACCTGTCTGCTCTATTTCAATAATAGGGCTTGACACCTCCTTGATAGGTTCGATCAAAACTTTATGGAAACGCTTTTTCATTGATAACTGACAGAAAACGTATTACTGTCTTTAGAGATGACTAGCTTGGAAGTAATCTTGTCTCGAAAGACCTGAATACCTGCAATATAATTTGGGAATAAAGAGATGCAAAATGCTTGAGGCACCATCTTTTTAAGATGACCAATTGCTCGGTTTTACATTCTTGTAAACCTTTTTGTAATTCTTTTTTAAATAATAGAGGCGAAAAGCTTACCTTCTTTAAAATTAGTTTAATATAGTTCAAGCGAGAAATTTTCGTTCTCTTTACGGTTACTTCCATAAGTCAATAAAGTTTGAATATTGATTTTAGGAGAATTTCCTAGTAAGACAAATAGGTAGAGTTATTGCATAGGCGACTCAGAATCAATTTCAGGGTTGTTGAATGAAGAGTACAAAAAAAGCTAACAAAGAAGTAAGGGGGCAACTGAGATATCAGACGAGAGCCAGTCAGTAAGCTAATGCCTCATATCTACCTGCCCCACAACTTCGTTAAACTTCAACATATATTTCTCTTTCCGATACAAATTTGCAATCATAAAGTTAAAACTTTCTTAGACAGATATTAGAAAATACTTAGAATGTAATATTGCTTGGTAAAATAAGCGTGAAAGTAGTACCCACTTTAGGAGAAGATTTGACATTTACCATACCGCCATGCATACGAGCGATACGTTCGACAAGCGAGAGACCAATACCATAACCCTTGGTGTCGGCGGTTTGGCTACTACGATAAAATGGTTGGAAGATATAGGATAATTCTGCCTCTTCAATACCGATACCCTTATCTTCTATAGATATCTGGATTTCGGTGGGCAAACAGCGCAGACGGATAATCGCTCTTTTGTCTAATGAGAATTTGCAGGCGTTTTCAGCAAGGTTGACAATAGCTGTTTTGAGTAAAGCAGAATTACCCAACATACAGAGCCCGTCGGGGTCTTCGGGTAGTTCATCAAAAATAATATCAATATGATAAAGCGCGTTACTTTTAGTCAAAAGCCCACGAACCTCCCACAATAGTTCATCAATACGAACTTTATCCACAAGCAAATCCTGTTTGGCTCCATCGACTTTGGTAAGTTTTAATAAGTTTTGAGTAAGCGCAATCAGCTCTTGGATATCATCAAGTACCGAGTACATTGTTTTTTGATATTCTTGAGGAGTACGAGTTTTGATAAGACTTACCTCTAACTGTGAAGACATTTTGGTTAAGGGGTTTCGAAGCTCATGCGAAACATTCGAAACAAACATTCTTTGCAGTTGGAAAGTCTCCTCTACACGATCGAGGAGCTGATTAATGGTGTGAGTTAATGTATCAATTTCATCTTGATTATCTTGTTCGGCAAGCCGCAGATGCATATTTTTGGGAACTATACTGTTGAGTTTTTGTCCCATATCATCGATTGGAGCGATAGCTTTGCCTGCATAATACCACCCTGCTGCCGAAACCCACAAGATGACAATCAGAAATAGTAAAACCATAATTAGCCGCATTTGCGCCAAAAATGCTCTTCCATAATCGTCAACAGCACTTGCTATAATAAAGTAAGGCTCGGGTGTATGGGTATAATAGTAGCCAACAACATGATGTTTGCCATCTCGGAAGCGATATTTCTTTTCTAACTGGATTTTGGTCATCAAATCGTCCGTTAGTGGTAGGCTTTTACGATCGTTGGTGGTAAATATCTTCTTTTTATTCTTATCATAAATCGTAATGTTTTCGTTGTGTAACACATTTTTATTACGATCGGTAATAGTTCTTAAAAGGGTAGAATCTACATCGTCGACTACAAAATAGAGCTCGGCGGTAGTCTCTGTCCGATTTGATAATCGTCGATAAAAGCTTTCACTTAAATAATATTGCGTGTAAAGGTATATCGACAACAATACCGCCAAAAGTATAGTTGAAACGATAAAAATAAATCTTACAGTAAGACTGACCCTTATTTGCATATTATTCTTTTTTCAGTACATAACCCATCCCAAATACGGTATGAATGAGCTTAGTATCAAAGTTTTTATCTATTTTTTTTCTTAAATAATTAATATATACTTCTACAAAATTGGTACCTGTATCAAAACCTATATCCCATACATTTTCTGCAAGTTGCACTTTGGATAGTACACGACCTTGATTGCGCATCATATATTCTAATAAAGTAAATTCTCTGGCAGTAAGTTCAATGACTTGCTCGTCACGAGTTACAACTTTTGTATCGAGGTTCATTTCTAAACCTTCAAATTTAAGCTTTTGGTGTGTCATTAAGGTACTTGACCCTCGTTTTGTGAGCGAGCGGACGCGTGCCAGTAGTTCCACAAATTGAAAAGGCTTGACTAGGTATTGGTCTGCACCAGAATCAAAACCATTAACTTTATCTTCGGTTTCGCCTAGTGCTGTAAGCATTAATATAGGTGTTTGAATTCCCGATTCGCGTAGCTCTCGCGACAAGACAAAGCCATTGAGCCCTGGCATAATAATATCGGTAATAATCAAAGAATAATTATTGCGCATGGCCAACTGCCTTGCGATGAGTCCGTCGTAGGCAATGTCTACCTCATAGTGGTTTTCTTCTAAGCCTTGTTGGATGGCATGCAGGGTTTTTGGTTCGTCTTCAACTACTAAAATTCTCATAGTTTTAAAATTTGATTGATATAAAAAGGAATACTAAAGTGTTAGGTAAGTTAGGGTTTTGTTTTAGACACTAGGCAACAGGCACAAGGCAACAGGCAGAAGGCACAAGGCAAAGAGTGCTAAAATGTTTTTTTTAATAAAAGATATTTTATCGCCAATGCCTACAGCATAAAGGCAACAGGCAAAGAGTGTTAAAATGTTTTTTTTAATAATAGATATTTTATTGCCTAATGCCTACAGCTTATAGCCTAAAGTCACAAGGCAAAAAGTGTTAAAATGTTTTTGCCTAATGCCTATTGCTTACAGCCTAAAGCTCAAAAACGTGCTAACTTAAAATTATACTATTTCGCCAATTGCCTCGTCGTTGAGATTGCTCGAGCTTCCTTTTTTCTCGGCAGTCATGATACCCACCATCATCAAAACGCTAGTTATTAGAATTACAAAAAATAAGATACCGTTGTTGAAAGTACTTAATTTGAATTGTTGAGGAATACTGTAAAACAATAATATAGTAATAAGCCCTCGGGGCATTAATAACAGCTCTGGCATGGTATTTTTCTGAGATTGTACAAAACGAAGATAGATAAATCTGATTACCAATAAGGCTAATACTACCATCGACCCTGTAATCCAAACCTCTTCTTGACCAAAAATATTGACATTCATCGAATAACCAAAAAGAATAAAAAAGAAGGTTCTAATCAAAAAAGCTGTTTCGGCCGTAATAGATTTTAGATTGTTTTCTACTTCATCAAACATGTGTTGTGGAATGCCCTCCACAATTATTCTAGGTCTGATAATATTTCTGTTGTTGATAAATAATCCAAAAAATAAGATAATTAACAAAGAAGGTAAGTGTAATAATTTACCCGCAGCATACAGTACTAAAAGTACGGCAAACAAAAGAAAATACTTCAGATGTAGTGTAATTCTGGACAAAAGATAAATCAGACCAAGAGCAACTACCACCGATAATAATAAAGACCAAACAATATTGAAACCGTAAAGTACTCCCGATTCTATCGAAATGCCTTCTTCGGCAATAAGATAATTGAAGAATAAAATGCCAAAAATATCTGAGAATGAAGCTTCATAAATAATAAATTCCCTTTTGTGAGGTAACAGGTTCTCTACACTCGGAATGACAATTGCGCTACTGATAATCGACATTGGAGTGGCATAAACCAAACAGTTACGAAATGTTTCACCTGTGGCCTGCTGTATTATAAAAGCAATCGAGAAAGAAGAGGCCAACAGAATAAGCAATGCCGCAAAAAAAGCCTGAGCAATCATTTTGGATTTATCTCGACTCAATTCCAAATCTAAACTCGCTTCGAGGATAATCATGATGAGTCCTACTACCCCCAAAATTTCAACAGTTTTGTTAACAAACGTGGCAGGCAATTGGTCTTGTCCAAAAAATTGTCCAATCAAAATCCCCGTTCCTAGAAGTAACAAAACCGATGGAATTGCAAATTTCTTGGCAATAAGATTAAAAATATAAGATATAATCACACCACCCGAAAGTAGCAAAACAATTTCATACGTATTCATATATACAAAATGGTTAATGGTGAAAGAAAATGAAAACTACCCGTTCGAATCATCGAAGTTTAATAAAAAATCGTAGGTTCTTGGGTTATGGTACAAAATTGGATTTAAGCGCTCGGATAGGCAAGCACAGCACATCTATTGTTTTAACACTTTAGGCCGTAAGCTGTAGGCATTAGGCAATAAAATATCTATTATTAAAAAAACAATTTAACACTCTTTGCCTGTTGAGTTTAGGCTGTAAGCTGTAGGCATT
>NZ_JBMLSD010000243.1:1198-36500 GCF_049240685.1 Flectobacillus sp. | reverse complement strand
ATACAAAAAAAGCATCTGAGGTTACTCAGATGCTTTTGCAAGAAAAATTTTCATTCTCAAATCTTCAAATTAGAAAAATTAACTTTTAGGTTTACCTTTTCTATGGTTTTCGAAATGCGTTCCGATTTTGCCGAGTGCTAATTCTAGTTGTTCCAAATGTGGTAAAAATACGATTCGGAAATGGTCTGGTTCTTTGAAGTTAAAGCCTGTTCCTGCCACAACCAAAATACGTTGTTCTTCCAACAAACTTAAGACAAAATCACCGTCATTTTTGAAGTCGAATTGTTTTAAATCAAATTTTGGAAAAAGGTACATTGCACCTTTAGGTTTTACACAAGATACCCCTGGAATAGCCACCAGTTTTTCGTGCGTCAAATTCATTTGTTTGTATAAACGGCCTGTTGGAATCACTAAGTCGTTGATTGACTGATAGCCCCCTAGCGCTGTTTGGATACCGTATTGCGTAATTACATTAGCACACAAACGCATACTTGCCATAAAAGTTAAGCCCTCGATATACGATTTTGCCTTGTGTTTTGCTCCAGTCAATACCATCCACCCTCCGCGGAAACCTGCAGCACGGTAGTTTTTGGACATACCACCCATTGTTACAATAAGTGTTTCCTCCGACATACCAGCGGTGGTGTGGTGCACCGCTCCGTCGTATAGAATTTTATCATAAATTTCGTCTGCAAAAACAATCAATTTATGTTTTTCAGCAATACGAACAATTCCTTCTACAATTTCTTTTTCGTAAACTGCTCCTGTTGGATTATTGGGATTAATTAAAACGATACCTCTAGTTTTCTTAGTGATTTTAGATTCGATATCTTTTAAATCTGGATTCCAATCCGAAGCCTCATCGCATACATAATGCACGGGCGTTCCTCCTGCAAGGCCTACCGAGGTAGTCCATAGGGGATAATCGGGTGAAGGAATCAAAATTTCATCTCCATTATTCAACAAAGCAGTCATTACCAAAGTAATCAGCTCACTCACCCCATTTCCGATGAAAACATCTTCGATTTCGACTTTTCTTACGCCACGACTCTGGTAATACTGCATAACGGCCTTGCGGGCGGCAAACAACCCTCTAGAATCGGCATAACCTTGAGCATTACGAATATTCATGATAATGTCATGAATAATCTCGTCTGGTGTCTCAAAGCCAAATGCCGCTGGGTTGCCGATGTTTAGAGAAGTGATTTTATAGCCCTCACGTTGTAATTGGAGAGCCTTCTCATAAACGGGACCACGAATGTCGTAGCGGAGCGCGTCAAGGCGACTACTTTTTAAGATTTCCATAATTGTTTTTGTAAGAAATATTTAGTCTTAGTGAGGGAAATAGACAAGAATAGCTCCTAAGTCGGGGAAAGAGAATCTGCGGATTGGTTGATTTGGGTTGGTTAACACTACATCTTTTGTACTAGACTTGGTTTTACTCAAACTCCTCTTGCGACACTACAATACCTTAAACTAGATGGCTGCTCTTGATTCAACTCAAGCTTGGGGCTAAATAGTTTTGTTTCAAATAAATAATGACGGCAAAGTTCCGAAAAAAATACGAATCCTACTTAAGCAGTAGAGATATTTTTTGAAAAGAAGAGGAAGGTTTTAAGAAAACAAGCCTTTCGACTTTATCATACTGGCCTCGTGTTTGCACTTGAACGGTAAAAATTAGTATACGTTTTATGCTTATTTGTATACAAATTAGAAAAGCTATACTTCGATGAATCGGCTAATGTTGATTTAATACTTTTTGTTTTTTGTTAAAATATAAATATTTGTTTTTCAGGATATTATATTTTAATAATCGTATTTTTTTACTTTGATAAATAGGGGTTGATTGTTGTTTTTATTTATAAAGATTCTATATAGTGAAACTAATACCTCTTCAAAGTTTGGCATAAATCGTAACGTTTTGGACAAAATGACGGTCAAGTATTTTAGCAGGATGAAAGAATATTTTGCACCAATATATTTCCTAACAACACATACCATGACTAAAAAGCTTTTTATTGTACTTAGCCTGGTGCTAACATTTACCTTAAGTATTCAGTCGTGTAAGACCGACGATATTACAGCCTCTGCCAGTATTACTGGATTAAATTGTACCGAAGCTACCTTTTCAGCCACAGCTACAAGTGGAACTTCGTATACCGCCACGGCCACAGTTCCGTATACAGGTGGTAATGGGGCTGCCTATGAAGCTGGCAGTCCTATAGCCTCTACTGGTGTGACTGGATTAACCGCAACGCTGTCGGCAGGACAATTAACGAGCGGAGCTGGAAATGCTACTTTTGTCATTACTGGAACGCCAGCTTCGGCGGGTACTGCCACTTTTGCGATTGATTTAGGCGGACAATCATGTACCCTTTCTTTGCCTGTAGTAGCTTCAAAGGCAAGTGTTTCTACCTTGACTTTGAGTAGTGTAGTACCCACTGCGGGAACTAGCGGAACAGCCTACAGTGGTGTGGCAACGCTAGCCTATACAGGAGGTAATGGTGGAACCTATGAGGTTTCGACGGCATCTTCAACGGGAGTAGAGGGTTTGACTGCTACTATTGATGCAGGAACATTGGCTTCGGGTTCGGGTACCTTAACTTATAAAATAGCAGGAACGCCCACTTCGGCAGGCACAGCAACATTTAATATAAGCTTCGGCGGACAAACCTGTACTATTACTATTACAATTGCGGCAGGTAGTACAGGAAGTGCCACTCCTGCGGTAGATACTGTGGTAATTGCCTTTTCAGGAACAACAGCCTCGGTGAGTAACCCTTACCAAAGCGCTGGTGTTACAGTAACTACAAGCGGTGCAGATGTAACAGTCAAGTCTACCAATACGACCAAAGAAATTGTTTATTTATTGTCAGGAACTGCCAGCAAGGGAAGTCTAAAATTATATAGTGATTACAAATATAATATTACCCTAAAAGGACTAAGCCTAACCAATACCACCGGGCCAGCGATAAATATTCAGTCGGGGAAAAAAGGAACAATTAATGTTGTGGCAGGAACTACAAATACCTTGGTAGACGGCACAACTTACACTACTAGTTCTGAAGACCAAAAGGGTACTTTATTCAGCGAAGGACAATTGAGCTTTATGGGTACAGGTACTCTCAATGTAACAGGTAACAGTAAACATGGTATTGCTTCTGACGACTTCATTACGGTAACTGAGACCACAATTATTGTAAAATCGGCGGCTACCGATGGTATTCATGCAAATGATTATTTCCAGATGGATAACGGTGTTGTTTCTGTAACCTCATCAGGAGATGGTATTGAGGCTGAAGAAGGATATATACTTATCAGCGGAGGAACCATCAATGTGTCGAGTGTCGATGATGGAATTACTGCTTCATACGATGGTACTGATGCTTCGATTACGCCATACGTCTTGATAAAAGGTGGAAAAATTACAGTAAATACTTCAGGAGAAAAAGGGAATGCCATTAAGAGTGAAAGTTATACTACGATTGGTACTTCAGACGCAGTTTCGCTGACAGTTTCAGGAAAAGGCGCTAAAGGTATTAAAACAGGAGGCGACTTTACGCTAACTTCTGGCACTGTTAAGATTACTACGACAGGAGCGGCTTATTATAATTCGACAGATGCTGATATTGCCGCACCAGCAGGTATTAATTGTGATAAAAATCTAGCAATTAAGGGTGGTGATTTAACTGTTGTTAGTTCTGGTCAAGGTGGTAAAGGTATTACCGTTGATGGTACTGCTACTGTCAATGGAGGTACTACTTCTATTACTGCTTCAGGAACAACCTATACTTATACCTCGGCCAATACTAGTGAGGCAAAAGGATTTAAGTGTGATGGTGCCTTTGTAATGAATAGTGGTACGCTTAATATTTCTGCCTCAGACGATGGTTTAAAGTCAAATACTTCTATTACCATAAACGATGGTACAGTGAATGTGACAAAATCGTATGAAGGAATGGAATCAATTTTTATAACCATTGCAGGAGGCGTATGTAATCTGACTGCCAGCAATGACGGTATCAATACATCCTACGGAACAGTTTCGGGTGGTACAGAATCAAACGATAATAGTCATTTGAAAGTTACGGGAGGTGTGTTAATCGTAACAGGTTCGGATGCAATAGATAGTAATGGTAATTTTACAATAAGTGGAGGATATGTGATTACCTACGGAAATGAAGATATAGATATAAACGGAAATTTCTTGGTAAATGGGGGAACGTTGATGGGAGCAGAGCCTGCTAGTAATATGACCAAAGCCATGAGTACTTCATCTACACAAGTGGGTATGTTTATAAAATCTAGTGCAACGGTGGCAACTTCTTCCTTATTTCATATTGAAGATGCAACAGGAAAAGATATTGTCACATTTAAACCTAAAGGTAGCTCAGCCTATTTTCATGTATCTACGCCAAGCATGACGAAAGGAGCTCAATATAAAATCTATTTTGGTGGAGCATATACAGGAGGTAGCTATGTTGGAGGTTCATCGGGCTGGGGTTTATATACAGGAGGAACTTATTCTACTTCTGGTGCGACCTTGAAGTCAACTACTACCACTTCAACCTCTAGCACGGTGAATACGATAACTTTCTAGTTAGATGTTGTTGGTTATGAGTATATTCGTTATTCGATAATGTTCATAATCAAAAGGTTACAAGAGATATGTGCCTTGCGTCTATGAATTTTATAATGAAAAAGGTGGTCGAAATTAATTTTTCGACCACCTTTTTATTTTTAACAGTTTAAAAACTGAATAAAACACTCATCCACTCGATCACCACTCACTCAATACATCTATACTTCAAACCCAAAAATCGGCTTATTCGTCTTCCATTTTCCACGGGTAAAGTCTGGAATCTGAACAGGTGCTGAGCCTTTAGCAATTGACATTTCCGACAATGGACTAATCGCAGACCAAGCGGCGGCATCGTACACGTCGATAGGAGGGGTTGTTTTATTTTTGACAGAATTAATGAAATCTCTTAAGACAAAATAGTCCATTCCTCCGTGACCAGCACCTACTGCCTCAGATTCAAATCTTTTCCAAATGCCATGATCATATTTCTTCATATATGCCTCATCCGATTCCCAAACGTCGGCTTTTGCAGAAACGTTTTCTACGTAGATTTGGTTACCATCATCCATCCATAATCCGCTATCGCCTTGTACCCTAAATCCAAGCGAATACGGGCGAGGAGAGTTTGTATCATGCGTAATAAGGATTGTTTCGCCATTGGCACACTTAATCATTGTTTGAACTACATCGCCAAGTTTAAATTTGACTTTTGCGTTTGGATGATTGGCGCCGCCTTTGTCAACAATGTATTTATGCAACGCTACGCCCTTCGAAGCCATCGAAGTCAAATACAAAAATTGATTTCCTCGGTTAATATTAATCATTTCGGCAACAGGCCCTAAGCCGTGTGTTGGATATAAATCGCCATTGCGGTCTACCGAGTGCTGTGTTCGCCATTTGGCTTCGCTAAAGCCTTTTTCCCCAAATTCTACGCCACCACCATAGGCTTGTTTACCATCATTGAATTTGACATGGCGCAAATCGTGTTCATAACCACATTCGAGGTGTGTGATTTCACCAAATAAATTTTCACGAACCATATTGAGTACAGCCATCACATCACGACGATAACATACGTTTTCGAGCAACATACAATGCGAACCTGTTTTCTCAAAAGTATTTACCAAATCCCACGATTCTTGCAATTTTACGGTGGCCGATACTTCCAAACCTGCGTATTTACCCGCATTCATAGTAGCCAATGCCATCGGAACGTGCCATTCCCAAGGAGTTGCAATAATGACGCCATCGATGTCGTCACGCTTTACCATATTTTCAAAATCACGTTCATTTTTACCATAACTTACGGCTTCTTTACGACCTTTATCCTTCAAGATTTTTTGAGCTTTAGCCAAAGCATCTGGGTCTATGTCACAAATACATGTTACTTCTACCTCAGGAAATGCCATTGCATTGGCAAGATGGTTTCGACCGCGTAAACCTGTGCCAATAAAACCAAGGCGTACTTTTCGGTCATCTTTTTTGGCAAAAACATCCTTGGGTAATACAAGCCCAGCGGCAAGAGCTAAGCCGCCTTTTTGTATAAAATCGCGTCGTTGAAGTGTATGATTTTTCATTGCTAATCTTTTGGTTTTAAATGGTAAATTTTAAATGGTTTCGTGGTGGTAAGTAAGTGGGCAAAATGAGTGCTTTAGGCATTAAGCTGTAGGCATTAGGCAAAAAGTCTTTATCATTTGAGAGCTGTAGGCTTTAAGCTGTAGGCATTAGGTAAAAAGTCTTTATCATTTCTTTCATTAGCCATTGAGAGCTTTAGGCTGTAAGCTGTAGGCATTAGGCAAATGGACTTTATCATTTCATAAAAACTTCTTTTTTACTTTAGCTTGTAGCTTAATGCTTAAAGCCTATAGCCTAAAGCCTATCGCCTAACCTTAACCTCCATTAAAATACTAAACTTTTAAATTTCTTAAGTATTCTTGAACTACTAATATATCTTGTTTAGAGGTTAAATCAGGTACATTTTCTGCCATTGGAATACAAGAAATGGGCTTTTTCAAGTCCCTAACCATAATCAAAAGAGTTGTTGGTAATTCTTTTTCATTCCTCTCTGGATGAAAAGGTGTTTTTTGTAAAGCAGGGAGCAAATCTGAGGCTTCAAATACGAAGGCATTCATGCTTACCCCTATGCGTCCATATTTTTCTAGAATGGCCTGCGCTTGTTCGTCTGAAGGTTTTTCTATAATATTTTGTAAGTGGCTATGCTGGTCAGATTCGATGATGGCAAATGCTTTGATTCTTTCCAATGGAAAATCCAAAGCTTCTCGGTCATAACTAATCAAGGCATTGGGATTGGGGCTGTTCCAAAGTGCCTCAAAAGCTTCTTTGGAATATAAATTGTCACTGTTGCAAACTACAATTTTTCCTTGTTGCCAATCAGGATGTTGTTCAAGTGCTTGTAAAACGGCATCTGCTGTTCCTGCGGGCTTAAGCCTATCTGCATAAATTTGCTGACGAGCAAACACAAAGTGTAGGTTCCAGCTATTGCCTTCATTTTCAAGTTTTTGATAGTATTGTTGGGTAAAATCATCGTCGGGGTGAAGTAGCATTAATACCTCACTAAAGCCTGCATTCGATGCATTTTCGAGTTGGTAATCAATCAAAGATTTACCCGAATCTCCAAGACCAATCATACCTTTGGTTAAGGTATTTGCCTGATTAGCCAAGGCTGGGTCTAAATCCTTGAGGTAAGGCGCGGCTTTTTTCATACGAGTTGCCGCGCCACCAGCAAGGATTACAATTCTACTAGTTTTCATAGGGTATTGGATGTGATAATAAGATTTTTGAATAAAGGTTTGATTCCTAGAGATGTGGTTGTTCCTCTCTTGTTCCTTCTGCTACCTCTATTATATAGGCTTTGCCACCTTCTTTTTCGATGGCCTCTACTACGTCTTCTGTATTGGTTGGTGCGTAGGCAAACATACAGCCCCCGCCTCCAGAGCCGTTGATTTTACCTCCCAAAGCTCCTGCACTTATTGCTGCATTAATCATTCTGTTGATTTTAGGTGTAGAAACTCTTTTAGCGTCTCTTAAATTATCTTGATGAGCGCTTAGCAATTGTCCCAATTTTGCATCGTTAAATTCTTCTTTTCCTTCAAACATTTTCTTTGCCGAACGCAAAATATCTCTGTCCGAAAGATTGCTATAAAACAAAGCGTACTCGTCCTTACTTAGTAGCGACTTATATTGCTCGGCACTTTCGATTGGTGCTTGATTTAATTGAAATTCAGGGAAGACTTTCTTGATTTTCTCGATTGCTTCCAACATTCCAAATTTGACATGTTTTAGAATACCGATAGTATCTTTTGGCTCAAGCGAATCCCCGAGAACAAATTTTCCGAGTGGTGCTTGATAGGCTTCGGCCACCGTCGTTGGACTAGTTTCCAAATACATAATATTACCAATTGAGGTTGCGTATTCGTCCATACACCCACCTGGTTCGCCAAATTCCTCGACCTCCGCCAAATATGCTAATCTTCCTATCTCTACAGGGTCGATTATCTGATTGGTTATTCTTAAAAGCAAATGAGTCCAAGCTACCACCAAAGCCGATGAGCTAGAAGTTCCCGAATTGATAGGGATATTACCATGCACTTTTGCTTTGACTCCTTGCTTTAATTCAATTCCTTTTTCTCTTTTTAAAACATTCAATACACTCTTAAAATAATCTCTGTCTTTCTGATATAGCTCAGCCTCAGACAATTGAAAGGTTTCTGAAGAATGAATATCTGGGAGTTCGATATGGATGGAAGGTTCGTTAGTAACACTTCCTTCTATATGAATACGTCTTGATATGGCAGCTGCTATTACAGGAAGTCCCAGATAATCCTGATGTTCGCCAAATAAGCAAATTCTGCCAGGGGTTGATATGTGCAAATTCTTCATAGTATGTAATGGGGTATTCAAATCTTCGTTACAAAGATAGTGTTATGAAAAAATGTAAATACTTCAAATACAGGCAATATGGTTAAATTTTTATTGTGCAATCGGTTGTGCAAAAGTGTACAACCGATTGTGCAATATGTGCAAAAAAACTAACTTGCTATCTAAAAATATTCAATTATGAGTCAGGTAACGATGAAAGATTTGGCAAAGCTCCTAGGAACCTCCGTTTCGACGGTTTCGAGGGCACTGCAAAACCATCCAAGAATTGGGTTGAAGATGAGGGAAGATGTAATGGCTTTGGCAAAAGAGCTAAAGTATAGTCCGAATACTACGGCCATCAATCTCAAAAAACAATCCACCAAAAATGTGGGGGTGGTAGTTCCATGGCTTACCGAGCAATTCTTTTCGTTAGCAATTACTGGAATTGAGGATATATTGTTTGAGAAAGGATACAGGGTAGTGTTGCAACAATCCAGAGATAATTTTGAAAGAGAAGAACAGGCTATCCATGGCCTGATGCGGCACGGAGTGGATGGTATAATCGTATCGATGGGGTCGGGAACTTATAATCATCGCCATTTTTTAGAAATAAATCAAAAAGGCATTCCGCTGGTGTTTTTTGATCGTGTGGTCAAAAGTTTACCGAATAGCTGCGTTTACACGGATATCACACAAGCGTCTTTTGAGGCTGTAGAATTGTTGTTGAACAAAGGTTTGACCAAAATCGCTTTGCTTAATGGTCCCAACACGATGCAATCGTCCAACGAAAGGCTAATGGGGTATGTAAATGCCCTAAAACAGCATCAAGTGCCTTTAAATCCAATTTATATCAAGACTACCGATTTGAGTTTGAGCGATACCATCAAAAAGACGAATGAGTTGTTGGATTTGGAAGAGCCCCCGCAGGCTATTTTTGCGTTTCATGATTATATGTCTTTAGATGCCATGCAGATTGCCAAAGAGCGTGGTTTTCAAATCAATAAAGACATTTTTTTTGTGAGTTTTTCCAATTTAAGTTTTTGTAAATATCTTGAAAAACCTCCTTTTGCTAGTATCGAACAATTTCCATACGAAATGGGGGCAAAAGCTGCCAATCTATTAGTAGAAGCCATGAAAAAGCCTGATGATTACCTGCGTGAGGAGGTAATCATTCGTTCCAAATTAATCGTGAGAGTTTAGTATAAAGATTTGAAGCTAGCCTTGCTAAAATTTGCTTTTTTAGCAAGTTCTGTACAATTTTAGGTTATGAACTGGAATGCTGATTTGGGACAAACCGAGAGAATGTTCATTGTCCTGTTTATTTTAATATATGTTTTTTACCTTTTAAGAGTTTTTTTGATTGCCAAAAAGCTCAAAACAAAGGCGCGGTCGAGCATCCTAAAGTTTGTGATGAGAAGCTGTTACTTTGCATTGCTAATCATGGCACTCATGGATCCTACTTTTGGTGAAATAAATAGTACTATCAGGGCAGAGGGTAGAGACCTATTTTTATTGGTTGACATCTCCAAATCTATGGATGCAACAGATGTACAGCCCAGTAGAATTGAGAAAACGAAATTTGAAATTAGTAGAATAGTGAATCATTTTACCAACGATAGGATAGGAGTTATTGTGTTTTCAGAAGATGCCTTTATGCTTTCGCCTCTTACCTTTGATCACAATGCTATCGCTTTGTTTATACCTCGAATCAGTACCGAACTGCTCCCAGCTGGTGGGACAAACTTTGGCCCAGCTTTGGAACTTGCACTCGAAAAACTTACCAAAATCAAAACTGGAAATAAATCTAAGGTAATTGTATTGATGAGCGACGGAGAAAATTTTGGAAATGTGGATTATGGGCTCATTAATAAGCTACGAAAAAATGGAATCAACCTATTTACCGTAGGAATAGGTACCTCGGCAGGTACAACACTTAAAGAGGGAAAATCCCTTAAAAAAGATGAGGATGGAAATATTGTTGTTACCAAATTGGAACCAGAACTTATGCGTAAAATGGCAGCGGAAACACGAGGAGGATATTATGAAGTACATAGCGTGTCGGAAAGCTTTGTGGATTTAATCAAACAAATTGAGAATATTTCTGCTAATTTGATTGACCAACGCACAGTTACGGTAACCGCCAACAAATATTTTTATTTTTTAGTGATAGCGCTATTTTTGCTAGGCATCGATGTCTTTTTTACCGTTCGCACATTTCAACTGTAGAAAATTTAAGCTAAAAGTTTTTTAAAGCGCTCAATTATACGATTTTTGCATAAAATATTATTTAGGAGATAATAAGTTGAATTATTTTATTTTTTACATATTTCTCTGGATATTGGAAAACGCATCATTTACGAAAGTAAGTGCCAGAAATTTGGCTAAAATAGAGTCCGAAAAGGCATTTAGAGAAAAACGATATACTGATGCTTTGAAATATTACCAGGTCATTTCGGATAATTCGTATTTTACTCCGCCAGAGGTTGTGCTAAACCAAGCGCATAGCTATTTGTTGACAAACGATACTTTGCGTGCACAAACTACCTACAGGCGGCTCATACACCTAGAAGATTATAAAATGGCCTCAACAACCTACTGTCAACTGGGCGTAATTAGTTGTGCGTTGAAAGACAGCGCACAAGCTTTGGTGTATCTTAAAGAAGCTTTAAAGCTTAATCCTCAAAATCAAATTGCCCGTTTCAATTTTGAATTGCTAAAACTCAAATTTCGAGGGTCCTCCAATGAATCCAAAGATGAGCAGCAATCTACATCGGCACCTCCTCCGCCGAGTTCTCAGAATGCTGAAGTTGATAATACCGATGCGCAAGATGAATTATTGAAAACGCTTAAAAATTATGGTCTCTCGCCTGAGAAGGCTCGAATGCTTCTTGAGGCTATGAAGAATAAAGAGGTACAGTATATCCAACAAAAGAATGGACTGCTCAAAAAGAATAAGTCTAATATGAAACAATCTTGGTAAAATGAATATTACCATGTAATCAGGCAACTTGTGCTTAAGTTAGGGCAGTAGGCAATAGGCGTTAGGAATTAGGCACTCGGCAAAGAGTTTTAATGTGTTTTTTAGTAACTATAGATATGTTTGTGCCAAATGCCCATTGCCGAAAGCCCATTGCCGAAAGCTAAATATATAAAGCTGTTTGTTATAAAATGAAAAAGACCTTATGCCATAAACATAGAACTTAACTCTTACTTTTGATCAATCGCATATTTAACCACCATTACAATATTTTAACTTTAACTTTATTATGCAAGAAGTGTATATCGTATCTGCCGTTAGAACACCAATAGGAAGCTTTGGCGGAGCTTTGTCGAGTTTATCAGCTACAGATTTGGGCAGTATTGCCATAAGAGGTGCCGTAGAAAAAGCTGGCATAAACCCCGAATTGGTTGAAGAAGTGCTCATGGGAAATGTTATTTCGGCCAATTTGGGGCAAGCTCCAGCGCGTATTGCAGCACTAAAAGCAGGCCTTCCGCACGAAACTCGCTGTACAACGATTAATAAAGTGTGTGCATCTGGCGCAAAAGCCATTATCTTTGCAGCTCAAAGCATCATGCTCGGAATGGCAGATGTAATTGTTGCTGGTGGGATGGAAAGTATGTCAAACGCACCCTACTATGTTCCTCGTGCTCGCTTTGGTTACAAATACGGCTCAAGCACTCTTGTCGATGGACTTGAAAAAGATGGATTATCCGATGCCTATGATGATTGTGCAATGGGTATATTTGCCGATAAAACTGCTCGTAAATACGGACTTTCTCGTGAAGACCAAGATGGTTTTGCCATGGAGTCCTATCGCCGAAGTGCCGACGCCACTGAGAAAGGCTATTTTGCTGATGAGATTATTCCAGTAGAGGTACAAACTCGCAAAGGCACTATCACGATTTCGGAGGATGAAGAATATAAAAATGTGAATTTTGACAAAATACCTAATCTCAAACCTGCATTTGAGAAAAAAGGAACAGTAACTGCAGCCAACGCCTCTACTTTAAATGATGGTGCGGCAGCGCTGGTATTGATGTCAAGAAAAAAGGCTGAAAAACTTAAATTACAGCCTCTCGCAAAAATAATTGGTTTTGCAGATGCCGAACAAGAACCAGCTTGGTTTACAACAACCCCAACTGTAGCGGTTCCCAAAGCAATTCGCATGGCAGGCCTTATCAAGGAGGAGGTAGATTTGTTTGAAATAAACGAGGCTTTTGCGGTGGTGCCTTTGGCCTTTGGAAAATTGCTTGAAATTCCTCAACACAAAATTAATGTACTCGGTGGAGCGGTGTCGCTAGGTCATCCGCTCGGAGCATCTGGTGCTCGTATAGTTACTACGCTGATTAGTGCCCTCACCCACAAAGGTGGTAGAATAGGCGCGGCGGGTATCTGTAATGGAGGCGGAGGTGCTTCGGCTATTGTGATAGAAAAAATGTAACTTCAATCGGTAGATGTTTCATTCGTGGATGCAACACACTGCCCAAAATACAATGAACGTAATAAAAAGTACCAATTTTAATTTTCCCAATCAAACGGGCTTTTACAAAGGTAAGGTAAGAGATGTTTACTCGTTCGAAGATTTACTGGTAATGGTAGCTTCCGACCGTATCTCGGCTTTTGATGTGGTGCTTCCTGAAGCAATCCCTTACAAAGGCCAAGTATTGAACCAAATTGCTGAACATTTCTTGAAAGCAACGCAGGATATCGTTCCGAATTGGTTATTGGCCGTACCCGACCCAAATGTAAGTGCTGGTCTAAAATGTGAAGCGTTTCCAGTCGAAATGGTAGTGCGTGGTTATTTGGCAGGTCATGCTGCTAGAACTTACAAGTCGGGGCTTCGTACGCTTTGTGGAGTCACATTACCAGAGGGATTGAAAGAAAATGACAAATTGCCTCAACCAATCATTACTCCTACCACCAAGGCTCATGAAGGGCACGACGAAGATATTTCTCGTGAGGCTATTCTCGAAAAGGGGCTTGTTTCGGAGGAAGATTATGTTCAGCTAGAAAAATATACCTTGGCATTATTTGAAAAAGGAACTCAGATGGCAGCTGAACAAGGGTTGATTTTGGTAGATACAAAATATGAATTTGGTAAGATAGATGGCAAAATCGTTTTAATCGATGAAATTCATACGCCTGACTCTTCCCGATATTTCTATGCTGAGGGTTATGCCGAACGTCAAGCTAGTGGCGAAGCTCAAAAGCAACTGTCAAAAGAGTTTGTTCGTGAGTGGTTGATTGCCAATAACTTTCAAGGTAAAGAAGGACAGGTTGTTCCTACAATGACGCCTGAATGGGTTAATCAGATTTCAGAACGTTATATCGAGCTTTTTGAAAAGGTTACAGGAAAAGCTTTTGAAAAATCAATTTCTACTAATATTTTGGAAAGAGTTGAACAAAACGTTCTGACATTTTTGGCCAATAGATAGCCTAGAAATTTGAACATTTTAGTAATAAATTGTACTTCTATAAGCTCTTGTTTTACAGGAGCTTATTTGTGATTTTGTGTACAAGTTTTTTTGTAAAAATTAGTAAATTGCATCATAAAATTTACCCAAGCTCATAAAAATCTATAGGATAAACAAGAGGTTGGAAATATTGCACAATACATTCAAAACCAAGCAAATCTACTTCGATTATTTAAGGTAGTAAGAAAATGAATTTTAAGATTGAAAAAAATGAGCAATATGCTCTTATCGAACTTAATGAAACAGCGTTAACTCAAGAAAATTACGCTGATTTCGAGAATATTATCCGCCAGCTCTTCCGTGCTGGGTATGGTAACATGATTATCAAATTTGATGAAGTTACCCTATTGGATGGCCATGGAGTTTCGGTAATTCGCAAAGCAAATAAAATCTGTTTGAACGAGCTCGGCTTGTTTATCATTGTAACCAAAAATGACGAAATTGTTGATCAGTTGGATCGTGCCAAAATCGAAGATTTAACGATTATGCCAACCGTCCAAGAAGCCATCGATGCGGTATTCTTGAACGAATTAGAAAATGACTTCCAATCCGAAGAAGAAGATGAATTTGGCGGTGGTTACAGCGAAAGTGAAGAAGATTATTGAGTAAATTGTATAATATAAAGAGATTAAAGTACTCCTCATAGAGGAATTTTTTAGTTTTCTGAACAAAAAAACCTTATTGGACGTTAGTCTGATAAGGTTTTTTTTTATCTTGTTCGCTTAATTATTTTGTTTACCATTAATTATAAAATTATAACAATTTGAGTTTCCATCTTACAATACTAGGTACGGGTTCGGCCAACCCTGTTGTTACACGTAATGCAACGTCACATTTTTTGATGGTGGAACAGGAAGGGTATTTGTTTGATTGTGGAGAGGCTACCCAAACACAATTAATTCGCTACAAGCTCAAAGCTACACGCATCAAATATATTTTTATCACCCATTTGCATGGCGACCATTTTTTTGGCTTAATAGGCTTACTCTCGACCCTAAATATGCATCATCGACTCGATGATTTATTTATCTATGGTCCCAAAGGATTATCCGAAATTTTGACCTTGCAGATGAAATATTCAGATACACGGTTGAATTTTAAAGTTCATTTTCAAGAAACTCGTTCCGAAGAATCCTATCTATTAATGGAAAATGAGTTTGTGAAAGTAACTACAATCCCATTAGTTCATCGAGTTTCTTGTTGTGGTTTCTTGATTGAGGAAAAAGAAAAGCCTCGTCGAATTATCAAGGGGCTATTGCCACCACACATTTCTATAGAGCAAATCAAGTGTTTGAAAGAGGGAAATGATGTACTTGATGAAAATGGTGAAATTCTCTATTCATCAGATTTTTATACCACAAAAGCACCAGAGTCCGATAGTTATGCGTTTTGTACTGATACTGCGTATCATCCAGATATTATCCCTATTATAAAAGGAGTAAAATTACTGTATCATGAAACGACCTTTCTGCATGAATTGGAAGAAAGAGCCAAAGAAACCTGCCATTCCACGGCCTTTCAAGCTGGTTTAATAGCCAAAGAGGCTCAAGTAGGTAATTTGCTGATAGGGCATTTTTCGTCTCGATACAAAGACTTAACGCCATTTATTAACGAAGCCAAGGAGGTTTTTCCTAAAAGTATTCTTGGTGAGGATGGTTTGACAATAGATTTTAGAGATTTGCTATAATTCAAAATTATCCCTCTTCTTCGCGATAGACATTGTGTCTTGATGTTTGGCTTTTAAAATGATAGACACAATTGAGCTTTGGGCTATCAGCCATGGGCACTCGGCAAAAACATATTTATCGTTACTAAAAGACAATTTAATACACTCTGCCTAGTGCCTGTTGCCTAGTGCCTTATTCTTATTGCCTGTTGCCTTATGCCTAAAACAAAAAAACTTAATTCTAATTTTCCCCACTTACTTCAAAGCCAAGATAGGTCTGCTTGCTAAGCAAATTTGATAGATATTTTATTTTAATACACTAATCCAGCCTTTAAAACTCTGCCTCGTAAACTTGAGTAAATAATAATAATCACCACTCACGATATCGTCAGCGAGCCATTCAAATTTTGAATTAAAGGATTGATAAACTTGTTGTCCCCAGCGATTAAAAATCTGGATATACTCAAACTTCTCAAAACATGAATTTTCGGGAATATTGGCAATAGTAAACGAATCGTTTTTGCCATCACCATTCGGTGTGATTACATTAGGAGGTGTAAAATTGAAATCAAATTCTTTATTTTTTACCAAAACACTTACTTTAGTTGTATCAAAACGCATTGGGCTGCATGAGTTATCTTCGGTAATAAAATTAATTACGAAAGTTTTTTCTTTTTCTTGTCCCAAAAGCTCACAACTAAGATTCCATTGAAAAGGAGAAGTAACCGAAGCGACGCCATTTTTATCACTCCAATTTATCCCGACACTAGATAGACTAAACCCTTGACCAATGCCATACAATTTGAGTGGGTCACTATCTGGGTCAGTTGCGTTCACATCAAAGGTCAAAGGAATTGCTTTTTCTCCGTCTAATATCAGGGTAATATTTTGCTCTTTCAGGGTTGTACTTACTTTCGGTTTGTTCGAATTTATAGGAGTAGGTTTAAATGCTATCGTCAAGGTGTCACTTTTACTAATATTGCAGTATTTTTCGGTTAAAATAAAATCTACTAAATAATCTGTTGTTCGAATTTGCTCGCAAATAGGTTTCCAAGTAAAAGGAGACTGAATACTGCCTGCCCCAGAAGCCCCATTAAAAGAAATACCAGCTTGGGCAAGCGTAAAACCTCGTCCGACGGCGCGTAAGCTAAGCGAATCTAAGTCTACATCTTTACCAAAAATATTATAGGACAAACTCGAGTTTATTGGTGCTGTAAGCGTACGGCTAATGGCATCGGTACTAATTAAAGATTTTGTATTATCTCTTGGCTGACGATAAACCTTTAGGGTTAGGGTATCACTCAATGATTGTGGACATCCGTTATCGCTAGTAAATATTTGAAAGACTAATGGTTTCCCATCAAAACTTTGCGAGCATTCATCCAAGCAAATTTCGGCTTTGAGCGTATCGGATTTTGACAAAATGTTATAGGCCACAGGAATATTCGCAAAACCTTTATCTGTAAAATTTTGGCCAACGACCTTAAGTCTTAGTTGTGTGTAAGGATTAGGGTCTGTAAAATACAGTTCGAAACACGCATTTTTTTGAGTGTTTGGAATCGTTATGATTTCATCTTTTCCAATCTTATTCAAACTACCTTTGAGTTTGGCATAGCTTATTGGGGCATTATTGATAGGACAGTCAACAACTTTTAACTGAAAATCTCGTAGAGCATAACCAATTCGTTTGCCTGCTCTGTATTCTTCTACTCGAACCGAAAAAACAAATAAGCCCAATTGATTGGCGGTAACACTAAGTCTTCCAGTTCTTGCATTTACACTTAAGGCAGGATTCCCAGGAATAGCATTGGTGTTTGAGTAACCTGTCGCCCAATTTACTCTTGGGTAATTTGTACTACCTGTCGGAAATTGCGGGTTCGGCGATTGCACAGAACTAAAGCCTGCTAGCGGCGTTACAATACTATACACCAGACTATCCCCATCGGCATCGGTTGCACTAAAGTCAAAACTGAAAGGCCTATTAATACAAATATAATCGCCCGACAAGTCCTTGAATTTTGGAGTTGAGTTGATAAACTCTACGTTGTTGACAGAAATAGCATGAAATTCTGTATAAAATAAAGAAGAAGTTCGGCCAGGATTAGTAATGTTTGAAATGACATCATTTCTACAGCATCGATCCCACACAATATAATATCCTTCTGGATCATTAAAATTGGCCGCCAGTAGCGTCACCAAAGTGGAATACTTAATGAGTTTTGTTCTTACGTTTCCATACTCTGCACAATCCGGATTGGTATAAGGAATTTGGACATTGGAAGTCAAAGGTACTACCACATAGCCAACCATAGTATTATCCTTTTTTCTAAAAAAACCTAGGGTGACAGTTTGATCCAAGGCACCTGGCTGACCATTAATTGCATCGAAATACAAATTGAGAGAGAGTTTGTGGGTATAACCTTGGTTGCTTATACGTTGTAGGTCGATATCTCCACCTACAATGTGGGTGGCTTTTCCTTGTAAATAACCTAAGAGTAAAAAAAAACAGAGTAAAGCTTTCTTCATAGAGTAGTTGTAGTTTCGAGTTTAGTAAGATAAAGTAAAATGATTCTCGTAGGTAAGCAATTGTGATTTTTGAAGATTTTATGTAAATTACAAGTAATTTGTTAGATACAAAAACAATTCACTTATACGACAGCTTGTATAGCCGAAAGGTTGCCAACCTTTTCGAAAATTTCTTTTAAGTGTCTGCTAGTCTATATTTTAGCAAAGCACTTCATGCTTCATCATCAATACTCATTTAGATAATACTCCTAATCATTTATATTTTTATTTAGTTAAAAATTTTGGTGGCAAGAAAACTTGTTCAAGACAGCATTTTTGCGTTCAAATCAAAAAGAAGTCTACTGTTTTTGTAGTTTAAATAGTAGTGGATTTTTGAGCAGAAATAGCAGAAAAAAGGAAGCTTTGAGGGTAATTTTAGAAAAAAAATAAAGGTTTTTTTTGAAAAAACTATAAGGTTTAAAAAAAGCTTAATTTTGATTTATTTTTTGCAAAAATCCTTTTTTTAGGTTTTTATTTTAGGTTAAAATGTTGTTAAAAGTGAATAATTTGATTTTATTGGTAGTAAAAAAGCGCTTTTTTGTAAAAATACTTATGTTGTATTGAATTGTATCTAACTAAGAATATTTTTTGCAAAAACTTGATTTTGTTCAATACAGATGATTATTCGGCAAAAAGCTATTTTATCCAAATAATTTTTTGTATATCTTTGTAAAAGCGAAATAGAGTGCAGTATATATAGCCATAATCACAAAGAAAGGACGGATAATATTTTACGAAATAATTTTGATTTTGTCAATAAAACCTCTAAAATATTTACAACTTTTCAAAAGAAGAAGGATAATAATACCACTATAATAAATAAAGGCTACCTAGAACAGGTTAAAACTTAAACTTTTAAAAAACAAACCCCATTACCATGACTAACTTTGATAATCAAGGGTTGTATCGCAAGGAATTCGAACATGATGCTTGTGGTATCGGTTTCGTAGCGAACATGAAAGGTAGAAAGTCACACAAAGTGGTGGCTGATGCAATTCAAATGCTTATTCGCATGGACCACCGTGGAGCTTGTGGCTGCGACCCTAATTCTGGTGACGGTGCTGGTATTCTAGTACAAATTCCTCACGAATTCTTCCTTGAAGAATGTACAAAACTTGGCATCGATTTGCCGGCTGCCTTAGATTATGGCGTCGGTATGGTTTTCTTTCCAAAAGATGAAACTACTCGTAATGAGTGTAAGGAAATCATTGCACGAAAGGCTAAGAAGTTAGGTCTGGAAATTTTGGGTTATCGTGTTGTCCCTTGTGACAATTCAGAAATTCAAGGTGCTGAATCTGGAAATACAGAGCCTCAAATGGAACAATTGTTCATCAAACGTCCTGATGACCAAGATGAATTAACGTTTGAGCGTAAATTGTATGTGTTCCGTCAGTACACTGCGAGAGTAATCAACGAAACGGTGAAAGCTGTGGAAGGTAAATTCTACTACGCTTCGCTTTCGGCTCGCACCATCATTTACAAAGGTATGTTGACTACGATGCAAGTACCGGGTTATTTTGATGATTTGCGCCGTGATGAGTTTACGTCTGCTTTGGCGATTGTACACTCACGTTTCTCTACTAATACATTCCCAGAATGGCGTTTGGCTCAACCATTCCGCTACATAGGCCACAATGGTGAGATTAATACCGTAAAAGGTAACTCTTCTTGGATGCAAGCGCAGTCGGCATTGTTCCAGTCTGACTTGTTTACAAAAGAAGAAATGGAGATGATTTTGCCAGTATGTCAGCTAGGGCAGTCTGATTCGGCTGTTCTCGACAATGCGGTTGAATTATTGACTTTATCTGGTCGTTCATTGCCTCATGTAATGATGATGTTGATTCCTGAAGCATGGGATGGTAACGAGCATATCGAAGATTATAAACGTGATTTCTACGAATACCACGCTGCATTGATGGAGCCTTGGGACGGTCCGGCTTCTATCTCTTTTACAGATGGTAAAATTATTGGTGCTACGCTTGACCGCAATGGTTTGCGCCCATCTCGTTTCTGGGTAACTAGCGACGATTTCGTAATCATGGCTTCTGAAGCTGGGGTATTGGATATTGACCAATCTACAGTTATCAAAAAAGGTCGTTTACAACCAGGTAAAATGTTCATCGTTGATATGGAACAAGGTCGTATCATTCCTGACGATGAATTGAAAGAAAAAATCTGTAAACAACAACCTTATGGAGAATGGTTGAAGGCTAACAAAATTAAAGTTGAAGACCTTCCTGCTGCTGGAGCTGAGTACCGTGCTCCATTCGAAAGAGAATTGTTGTTGCGTCAACAAGTATTTGGCTTCACTACCGAAGACCTTCGTGTAGTGTTGTCACAGATGGTTGAGACTGGTAAAGAGGCATTAGGCTCAATGGGTGTAGATACTCCATTGGCGATTTTGTCTGACCAAGCGCAACATTTATCATACTATTTCAAACAATTGTTTGCTCAAGTAACCAACCCTCCAATTGACCCTATCCGCGAACGTACGGTAATGTCATTGTTGTCGGATATTGGTGGTTTGAAAAACTTGTTGAAAGAAACACCAGAACATTGTCGTCAAATCGAAATTCGTCAACCAGTATTAACCAATGCTGAGATTGAGAAAATTCGTTGGATTGATCACAAAAACTTCCATACAAAATCGATTCATACAACTTTCAGAGCTAATGGCGAGAAAGGACAATTGAAGCGTGCTTTGGATAGAATTTGTCAATACGCTGAAGATGCAGTAGATGATGGTTATGCCATTTTGTTGTTGACCGACCGTGGTGTAGATAGCTCACACGCGCCAATTCCTTCTTTATTGGCTACAGCGGCGGTTCATCATCATTTGATTCGTAAAGGAAAACGTGCACAAGTAGGTCTTATCGTTGAGGCTGGTGACGTTTGGGAAACACATCACTTTGCTACCTTGATTGGTTTTGGTGCTTCGGCAGTAAACCCATACATGGCTTTCGAAACCATTCGTGGTATGAAAGACAAAGGTATTTTGCAAGTAGATTATCCTTACGAAAAATTACAACAAAACTACATCAAAGCCGTAAATGGTGAGTTGTTGAAAATCTTCTCTAAAATGGGTATTTCAACACTTCAATCTTACCAAGGTGCTCAAATCTTCGAAATCGTTGGTTTGGCAAAAGAGGTAGTTGATAAATATTTCTCTGGAGCTATATCTCGTATTGGTGGTATCGATTTGGAAGGTATCCAAAAAGAAGCCCTAATCAAACATACGAATGGATATCCTGAACAACCAGTAGCTAACCCGAAACTAGAAGTAGGTGGTGTGTACCAATGGAAACACCGTGGTGAGGCTCACTTGTTTAACCCTGAAACAATCCACTTATTACAACAGTCTACTAAAACAAACAACTATCAGTTGTTTAAGAAATACTCGAAGATTGTAGATGATCAAACGGAGAAAGCGATGACGCTTCGTGGATTGTTGAAATTCAAAAAAGGTACTCCTGTACCAATCGAGGAAGTTGAACCAGTTGAGAGTATCTTCAAGCGCTTTGCTACGGGAGCTATGTCATTCGGTTCTATTTCTTACGAAGCTCACACTACTTTGGCTATTGCCATGAACCGTATTGGTGGTAAATCAAATACAGGTGAAGGTGGTGAAGACCCAATCCGTTTTGAGCCAATGGCAAACGGTGACTCTATGAACTCTGCTATCAAGCAAGTTGCTTCGGGTCGTTTTGGGGTAACTGCTCACTATTTGACAAACGCACAAGAGCTACAAATCAAAATGGCTCAAGGCGCTAAGCCAGGTGAAGGTGGTCAGCTGCCAGGTCACAAAGTAGATGATTGGATTGGTAAAACGCGTCACTCAACGCCAGGTGTAGGTTTGATTTCGCCTCCTCCTCACCACGATATTTATTCAATCGAGGACTTAGCACAGTTGATTTTTGACCTTAAAAATGCAAACCGTGCTGCTCGTATCTCAGTAAAATTGGTATCAGAAGCAGGTGTAGGTACTATCGCGGCGGGTGTTGCTAAGGCACACGCTGACCATATCTTGATTGCTGGTCACGATGGAGGTACAGGTGCTTCGCCACTTTCTTCTATCCGTCACGCAGGTTTGCCTTGGGAACTTGGTTTGGCTGAAACACACCAAACATTGGTTCGTAACAAATTGCGTGGTCGTGTGACTGTTCAAACTGACGGTCAAATCAAAACAGGTCGTGACCTTGCTATCGCTGCCTTGTTAGGTGCTGAAGAGTTTGGTGTAGCAACAGCTGCATTGGTTACAGCAGGTTGTATCATGATGCGTAAGTGTCACTTGAATACTTGCCCTGTGGGGGTAGCTACTCAAGACCCACGCTTGCGTGCAATGTACACTGGTAACCCTGATCACGTAGTAAACTTGTTCTATTTCTTGGCACAGGAGCTTCGTGAATTAATGGCTGAACTTGGTTTCCGTACCGTGAATGAAATGGTCGGTCAAGTGGATCGCCTAGAAATGAAAGAAAATATCCAACACTGGAAATACAAACATTTAGATCTTTCTCCAATCTTGTTCAAACAGCCAATGTCATTAGATGTTGCATTATACAAACAAGAAGAACAAGATCATGGTTTGGATGTACAAGTTGACTGGGATTTGTTAAAAGCTGCAAAACCAGCTATTGACAACCAAGAAAAAGTATATGGTGAATTTGAAGTAATCAACGTAAACCGTACGATTGGTACCATGCTTTCTAACGAAATTACGAAAGTATACGGTGCAAAAGGTTTACCAAATGACACAATCCACTTCAAGTTTACAGGTACAGCTGGACAATCGTTTGGAGCATTCTCTGTCAATGGTATTACATTTGAATTAGAAGGTGATGCCAACGACTATATCGGAAAAGGTCTTTGTGGAGCTAAATTGATTGTTTATCCAAACAAAAAAGCGCCATTTAATCCTTCTGAAAACTCGGTAGTAGGTAACGTATCATTCTACGGTGCCACTTCTGGTGAGGCCTATTTACGTGGTATGGCTGGTGAGCGTTTTTGCGTACGTAACTCGGGTGCTAAAGTAGTAGTAGAAGGTATCGGTGACCACGGTTGCGAATATATGACTGGTGGATTGGTCGTGATTTTGGGCGATACTGGTCGTAACTTCGGAGCAGGTATGTCGGGTGGTGTAGCGTATGTGCTGAATGCTAAAGGTGATTTTGCTTCTAAAGTAAACCCTGAAATGGTAGCTATCGAAGAATTGACACAAGAAGATGAGTCAATCTTGAAACTATATGTTGAGCAACATTTGCAATATACTAACTCAGATGTAGCTAAAAGAATCTTAGACAACTGGTCTGACTCATTAGCACAATTTGTTAAGGTAATGCCACAAGACTTCAAGAAAGCACTTGCTTCTCGTAATGTTACAGTTGCAGAGGTTCTTGAAAATAAAGATGTGGTGTACAAAGACATCCAAGTTGAAATTGCTCACTAATCCTTTTTGAAAGTCTGAATCTATTCATGCAATAGTTTCAGACTTTTAAATCCTAAAATTTTCAAATTAAGACAATGGGAAAACCAACCGGATTTTTAGAGGTAACAAGAGAAACTCCAAAGAAAAGACCAGTCGCTGAACGTGTTGGCGATTACAAAGAAATAGATATTGATTTTACCACAGAAAAAGTAACAGCTCAAGCAAGTCGTTGTATGGACTGTGGCGTTCCTTTCTGTCATAATGGTTGTCCACTTGGCAACATTATCCCAGAATTTAACGATGCAGTATATGACCAAAACTGGGCTTATGCTTACGAAATATTATCTTCAACCAACAACTTCCCCGAGTTTACAGGTCGTATTTGTCCTGCACCATGTGAAGCTGCTTGTGTATTAGGTATCAACAAGCCTCCAGTTACAATCGAATACATTGAGAAATCGATTATCGAATATGCTTTTGGAAACGGCTTAGTAAAACCAAATGTACCATCCAAAAGAACTGGCAAGAAAGTAGCAGTAATTGGTTCTGGACCTGCTGGTTTGGCTTCTGCTGCACAATTAAATAAAGCTGGTCACTCAGTTACAGTATTTGAACGTGCTGACGAAGCAGGCGGTTTGTTGCGCTACGGTATTCCAGATTTCAAATTAGAGAAATGGGTAGTTCAACGCCGTGTTGAGGTAATGAAAGAAGAAGGTATCGTTTTCAGAACTTCAACAAACGTTGGTGTTGACATCAAAGGTGAAGAATTGTTGGAAGACTTCGACTTGATTATGTTGGCAGGTGGTTCAACAGTTCCAAGAATGTTGCCTATCCCAGGTTCTGACTTGAAAGGAATTTACCCTGCGATGGAATTTTTGTCACAACAAAACAAGCGTGTCGCTGGTATTGACCGTAAATTTGACCACCGTGGTGCTACTTACGCAAATGGTGAATTGTTGGCTACAGACAAAAATGTTGTGGTAATTGGTGGTGGTGACACGGGTTCTGACTGTGTTGGTACTTCAAATCGTCACAAAGCTAAATCTATCACGCAGGTGGAAGTGATGCCAATGCCTCCTGCTGAACGTGCTTCTCAAACGCCTTGGCCTAACTGGCCGATGATGTTGCGTACTTCTACCTCGCATGAGGAGGGAGCAGATCGTCACTGGTCTATCGCCGTGAAAGAATATGTAGGCGATGGGAACGGAAACTTAAAAGGTATTAAAATCGCGGATATCGCTATGGAAGTTGTTGACGGCAAAGCTCAACAGATTCATACAAACGAACGTGAAATTCCTTGTGAATTGGCCCTTATCGCTGCTGGTTTCTTACATCCACAACGTGAAGGCCTTTTATCTCAATTAGAAGAAAAAGGACTCGAGTTCGATGAAAGAGGCAATGTGAAAGCAACGAATTATAAGACTTCGGTTGATAAAGTATTTGCAGCAGGAGATATGCGTCGTGGACAATCATTGGTAGTTTGGGCTATCTCTGAAGGTCGTGAAGCAGCCCGCCAAGCAGATATTTATCTTCAAGGTTCTTCAATCCTTGAAGCTAAGGCGGTGTCTACATTCTCTGTAGTTTAATGATTTATCTCGGTTTTTTAAATCTTCGGTTTACTAGAAGAAACGCAATGCCTTGCGTCTAGGGATGAATCATCTAGTATATTTAGTGCCAAAAAAGCGGTCGAAATTTTTTTCGACCGCTTTTTTGATATTTAACTTGAGACTCTTTTTCACTGCAATCTCAATATCCAATATCAATAGCTTCAGGTGAAAATGATGAAGTATAATCTCGAATAGGAGAGACGTTTCCGTTATCCCCAAAGCCAAAGACCAAAATCTTTTTATTTGCTTTCTCAGCTACATAAATAAAGCCTTTTGTGTTACGCTCATCAATGGCAATATCTACAGGGTTACCTAGCTCAGTATTTGGGCCATAAATGGTTCTAGTAGCAAGAATAGAACTGTTGTTCGTGATTCTCGAAACTTTCTCTATGATATATATTCCTCCATCTTTGTTAAAATTGTTCCCAGAAGCACTTCCTATTTCTGTTACAAAAAGCATATCTCTCTGAGGGGCGTAGGCTATTCCATGAAGACGCGCCGAAACGCCATTTGTTTTATATCCATTAATGAAGAAGCGTAAGTCTGGTATAATCCTCCATATAGCTCGCCCAGAGGGGTTGTTAAATACTTCTACTCTTAATGCATTTTTATCCATGACTACAAATAGACGGTTTTGTGTTTTATCAAAAACTATTCCCCATGGTTCTGCACTCAGCTTTAGTTTTTTACTCACATATTTTCCATTTAGGGTTGAGACTTTTTCATAAACTCTAAGAGTACTGTCAGTATTGTTGGCTACAAACAGTACATCATTGTTGGCATCATAGGCAATTTCACGACCACTCGTGAGTGTTGAGTCTAGGATTATATTGGTAGGCAAAGATGCCTCAAATAAGGTATTGGCGCTGGTATATACCCGAATGCTTCTTTGAGCTCGGCTGAGCTGAAATAGGATGTTTTTGGTTGGAACAAAAAGTATCCCGTTTCCATCTTGGGCACCGTTATTTATTTGAAGGCTAGGAAGCAGCACTGTTGAATCGGCAGCTTTGATAATTTGTAAGTTAAAGGCACCAGAAGCTGATTCTGAATTTGAGATAAATAACCTAGCCGTCGTAGTCATTAATACTGGCTCAAAATCGGATTTTTTAAAACAAGCACTCAGAAAAACTGTACCAAAGCAAATTAAGATAGCAAAGCGAAGTAGGGGTTTTTTCATATTGTAGGCAATTCAAAGAATACGTGGATTGTAGTTTTTGAAATATACGTAGTAAAGAAACTTTTAGATTGAAATGTTAAATGATTAAAAAATTTAAAAATGCCTTAAAAATTAACTGAGACGGTTTTTTTACATAAAAAACTTTCAAAAAAAGTGTATTTGTAATGGTTGTTTTAAGTAATTGTTAATCAGATTTGTATGGGATATGTTGCAAAAAACTTTCAAAAAAAAGCATTTTTTTTTCTTGTTCGATTTGCATCTTAATCAAAAAAAGCCGTACCTTTGCATCACTTAAACGCAAGGGGTTATCGAAAGAGAGGCTTAAGCGTTCTGGAGAGATGCCTGAGAGGCCGAAAGGAACAGTTTGCTAAACTGTCGTACTGGTAACGGTACCGAGGGTTCGAATCCCTCTCTCTCCGCCACCTTTAAAGTGGAAAGTATAATGTTCGGGGTGTAGCGTAGCCCGGTATCGCGCCTGCTTTGGGAGCAGGAGGTCGTAGGTTCGAATCCTGCCACCCCGACAAAAGATTGTGATTCATACATCTGAATCTTTTTGCAAAAGGTTCCGTAGCTCAGCTGGATAGAGCAACTGCCTTCTAAGCAGTAGGTCTCAGGTTCGAATCCTGACGGAATCACAACCTGAGAATAGAATCACAATCGTGTGAGTCTTTTTTTTAAGAAAAATCTTTCTACTTAATCCATAGTTAAGATAGAAAAACGGGATGTAGCGTAGTCCGGTCATCGCGCCTGCTTTGGGAGCAGGAGGTCGCAAGTTCGAATCTTGCCATCCCGACAAAAGCCTAACTCATTGAGTTAGGCTTTTTTGTTTTTTGACCAAAATTATTCAGAATAAAGTGATTCCAACAAAAAAGCCTTTCGCTGCTACAGCAAAAGGCTTTTTTGTGAGAAACAATGAATATTGTTAGGCTAATTCTGCCGATTTTAAACCTAAAACATCATTTGTCCATTGATTCACCTGATTGAAAAGTGTTTCGTTTTCTATGACAGATTGACCAAAAGATGGAATCATTGATTTAAGTTTGGTTTGCCATTCTTCAGTAGCAAACTCATCTTTGAAGCAACGCTCCAATAGTTTCAGCATGATATCAACTGCTGTAGAGGCACCTGGCGAAGCTCCCAACAAGGCCGCAATAGAACCGTCTGCCGCTGCAACGATTTCTGTTCCAAATTCAAGAACTCCACCTTTTTCTGGGTCTTTTTTGATTACCTGCACTCGTTGACCAGCTACCAAAAGTTCCCAATCCTCCATACGAGCATTTGGGAAGTATTCTTTAAGCGCCTCCAAACGATCTTCTGGAGATTGTCTTACTTGTTCTATCAGATATTTAGTCAAATCTATGTTTTTCAATCCTGCTTGCATCATTGGCACAATGTTGCTTAGCTTGATTGATGACGGTAAGTCTAGTAACGAACCCTCTTTCAAGAATCTGGTTGTAAAACCTGCGTACGGACCAAAAAGTAATTCTTTTTGACCATCAATCAATCGAGAGTCTAAGTGAGGTACCGACATTGGAGGAGCGCCTACCGCTGCTTTTCCGTATACTTTAGCATTGTGACGTGCAACGATTTCTGGGTTATTACACTTTAGCCACTGCCCGCTAACAGGGAAGCCCCCAAAGCCTTTTCCTTCTTCTATGTTGGATTTCTCTAATAAAGGTAAAGCTCCACCACCGGCACCAACAAACACAAAACTTGCGTATATTTTCTTTTTATTTCGTTTTTTGGTTGCAAGGTTATCTAGCGTGATACACCAATTTCCATCTTCCAATTGTTCTAAATCGGTTACTTCATGTTTCAAACGAATCTTGACGCCATCCATGTTTTTGAGGTGTTCAAATAGCATGCGTGTCAAATTTCCGAAGTTAACATCAGTTCCTGCATCGGTGTAAGTTGCTGCTACTGGCTGATTGGCATCGCGACCTTCCATTACCAGAGGAATCCAATTTTTGATTTCCTCAGGATTTTCGGTGTATGTCATATCTTTGAAAACGTGGTATTTTGTCAATAACTCAAAACGTTTACGAAGATAGTCCACATTCTTTTCGCCATGTACAAAACTCATGTGAGGTACAGATTGAATAAAATCTTCAGGAGAAAGAATATTTTTTTCAACCAAATAAGCCCAGAACTGGCGAGATATCTGAAATGAGTCATAGATTTTTAAAGCCTTTGAGCCATCCACACTACCATCTGGTTTTTGAGGAGTATAGTTAAGTTCACACAATGCGGCATGTCCTGTACCTGCATTGTTCCATGCTTCCGAACTTTCTCCTGCTATCAAATCAAGACGTTCGAAAATAGTAATTTTTAAATCAGGTTGAAGTTCTTTTAACAACATCCCGAGCGTTGCACTCATAACGCCTGCCCCAATCAAAACAACATCTGAATAGTTGGCAGCACTCTTTAACTTTTTACGCATTTCTCACAAAAAATATTATCTCGTTAGTTATATTATACTTATTCGAATAGGTAACAAAAAAATAATCTTAAAATTGCACAATTCCTTTCAAATAATAATTACTTTCTTGTTCTGTTTATATTTTTTCTTTATAATAGTCTATTAAATTATGGCCTAAATTTCAATTTTAAGCCTATTCTAATTTATTAACATAAAAAGACTCAAAACGGTGCAAATTTACTGGAAAAATTAAAATATAACTTTTTTAATATTTAATTTACCTGTAATATAATTCAAAAAAGCTTGATAAACAGTATTTTAAGTAACTAGATGTTAATCAAAAGTGTTTGGTGAAATAACTGTTTTTACAGCTATTTTTATTTAGCAATAGGCTATATTAAAGTATATTTTATGGAAAATTAGGGTAATTTTCGATGTTTTTGCTATACTTGAAGATAATTGGATTTTTACAAGATTTGGATTTTTACAAAAATATATAAGGCTATTTAACCCAAAGAGTAATTATACTCAGATTATTGGCTTGTAACAAGGCCTTGTGTGATATCAAAAAAATATACTTGCGTTTTGAAGGATTACCTTTTTAAAAAAAGTATTATTGTAAATAATCCGTGTAAGTTGTCAAAATAAGACTGAATTAATATACATGTTGCTATAAATAACGGGAATCAGGGTTTGGGTCAAAGCATATCTTATCTTTGATTATTATAAAACATTCTAAAGCTCTTTGCCTGTTGCCTATGGCAAACAACTTAATTTTAATTTTGCCTAGCCATTTAATGGTATATACCTCTCCATACTCTAGAATAACAAATTGCTATGAAGACCATTTATCATGCAGAATTAATGTTGGAGTCTAACTGTAGATTGGGAGAAGGCCCCGTGTGGTGTTCGTTGACAAACCTTATCTATTGGGTAGATATCGAAGGACGTACCATCAATTGGTATGACTTACAAACCGAGGTTCATCATTGTAGTGCCATATCGAAACGGGTTGGTATGGTGGCATTGACTACCACTCCATATAAATTATTATTGGGTTTGCAGGGAAGTTTATGTTGGTATGACATAAAAACAAATAATCTCGAGTTGTGGAAGCCATTAGAAACGAATCTATCACTTAATCGATGTAATGATGGACAGGTTGATTCTAAAGGAAGATTATGGGTAGGTACTATGCAGGTTGAAAATCAGAAAAGTGAGGGAAATTTGTATTGTATTTCGTCGACAGGTGCGCAATGGCATCTATTAACAAAACTCGGGATTTCCAATGGAATGGCTTGGAACGCGGATGGTCGCTATTTTTTCTTTATAGATTCGCTCAAAAGAAATATTAGGAGATTTGAGATTGATGAAACAGGTGGACAAATTCAACTCCTTAGAGAGAAAGTAGTCTATCAGTCTAAACATCATGACGAATTGCCCGATGGAATGTGTGTTGACATAGACGGAAATTTGTGGGTTGCATTCTGGGGGGGATTTAGAATAGCTTGTATCAATCCCAATACGGGTGAAGAAGTGGCAGAGATTAAGCTACCAGTCCCCAATGTTACTTCCTGTAATTGGATTGGTCCCGGCTTTGATGAGTTAGTAATAACCACAGCACGTGAAGGACTCGATGAGCAGGAAATATTGAGCTACCCGCAAAGTGGTCATATTTTTCGATGTAAAGTTTCAGCTAAAGGTAAAGATGTACAAAGATTTGGTAGCGAATGAGTCATCCCGAAGCTGGAGATTAGTTCAATTTTTATCTCTTTAGACGCAGTGCATTGCGTGAGTAGAGGTAAGGTTTTAGAAATTTATCAACAAAAAAGGCGATCAAAACCTATTTTTCGAACGCCTTTTTTGTTACTAAGTTGGAAAATCACCAAAATGCTAAAAGGAGAGAAGACCCCGGTTTTGATGGATTTTCGAAAGATATCCCTAAGATTTTAACGAGCGATAGCACTTATGTTTTTGTTTACTAAATATTCTTTAACAAAACAAGACATTATGGTATAGGTAGCCCAAAATTAGGGATTTCTAATATTTATTTCAATGGTGGAATTCTAAGCAATTGACCTGGATAAATCAAATCTGGGTCTTTCAACATAGGTTTGTTTGCCTCAAAAATGGCAGGATATTTCATCATATCACCATAGTAATGTTGCGCGATTTTGGATAAAGAATCACCTTTTACCACTTCGTGATATTGTGCTTCCTCTTCTGGCTCATCTACAGTAAGTTGATTGTCTACAACTTTTACACCTTCGACATTACCAACTGCTAGAGCAATTTTTTCGGCATCTTCTTGTTTGGCAACCTCACCAATGATAGAAACGGTGTCGCCATTTGTGCGAATGGTAAGTGAATTGTAAGCAAGACCCAATTGTTTTACGTGTGCTAAAAGAGCACTAGCTCTTAGAGGTTCTACTTCGGCAGCTTTTGCTGGTTCAACTTGGGTGTGGCTTCCAAAAATTTTTTCACCAACACCTTTAAAGAAAGACATAAGTCCCATAGCGGTATAAATTTGATTTAAGTTTAAATTAATCTACCTGTAAACGTTGAATTAAGCAAGAAGTCACAGGATAGTGAAATAAAATAATTCAACATCAACGGATGTCTAAAAATACAAAAAAGGGCTTCCGAAACAAATCAGAAGCCCTTTAATTATGTAATAAATTTTTTGATTATTTTTTTGCTGAATCTATATCCTTTAATAAGGTTTCAACAGCTACTTTTAGTTGGTTGTCGGTACCCTTTGAAATCCACTCAGGCTCATTTTCAACGATAATGTCAGGAACGGCGGCCCCTAACTCTTGATTTTTATCGGTAGTTTTGGTATACCAGCCACGACCTGGCAGACGCACAAATGAGCCATCCATCAATGATTTACCGCCTGTTGAAATTACAGAACCATTGGTTGGTAATCCTACCAATTTGCCAATACCTAATGATTTGTAGGCGTGCGAGAAAATTTCGGCATTAGAATAACTTCCTTCATTACAAAGGGCTATCGAAGGTTTTGTCCATGCTGCATAAACCAAACGCTCTCCGATTGGATAATATTCACGGAACTTTAATTTGTCTTTTTCCAAATTTTCACTTGCTCCTCTTGGAATTGTATATGCGTGCTGCTTGTAATTCAATATGGTCATTAAATAGTCGGTTGTCGAACCGCCACCATTGTAACGTACGTCAATCACGATACCATCTTTGCCATATCCTGCAGCGGTAAACTCACGCTCAACGACCTCAAAACTAGGGAAATCCATACTCTTTATATGAATGTATCCCAAACGACCATTAGAGAATTTTTCTACTAATTTTTTACGATTCTCTACCCATTCATCATAAAGATTGTTGCTAATACTATTGGTCAGACGAACCACCACTTCGCGGGTTTTGCCAGAGGCGTCATTAACAGAAACGATTACTTTTTCATTGGCCAAACCATTCAACAGCTCATAGAAGTTGTCAGATTGCCCAACAGCTTGTCCGTTGATAGCTACAATCGTTTCACCTTCATTAATGATACTTTTTGATTTGGTTACAGGGGTTTCTGGTACAACATGAGATACTTTCATTCCATTTGAGGTGGGTATCAACTCTGTACCAAGCAAACCCGTCACTTCTCTTTGCGTTTCGGCACGTTCAGGCGCTGTTAAACCCATGTGACTAGAGTTTAGTTCGCCTAAAAGTAAGTTGAACATATCTCTAAAATCATTTGAAGTACTTGCATTGATACAACGCTCTTTGTATTTATCATGTAATTTAACCCAGTTATTCCCGTGGAATTGTGGGTCGTAGAAGCCATCTCTGATAGTGCGCCAAGCTTCTTCAAACACTTGGGTTCGCTCGCTAATATAGTCTACTTTCATCTTGGCACTCACTGGAAGAGATTCGGGTATACCAGCTTTGGTATCGATACGGGCTAGCCCTCCACCGCCAAAGCCACCCATGCGGCTGTAGTAGATATACTTCCCTTCTCTATCTAAATATAGACTACCGGGGTTGCTACCACCTTTGGTAATTTCTTTCAAATCTTTACCATCCCATTTGATACTGTACAAATCACGACCTTTTGCTGAGCTGCTATTTGTTACATAAAAGAATGTTTCGCCGTCTTTAGAAATAACAAAATCAGATTCAGAGCCTGGGAAATTGGTTACTTGAACTACACGGTTATGAATACCGTCGAAGTCAATAACGATCGGTTTAACGCCTTTTTCTTTTTTGTCCGACTTCCCAGCAGCACTTTCAGCAGGAGTCGCATCTTTTTCTTGCCAGTCTTGCGCCTCTTTTTCCCAATCTTCTTTTTTCAACCAAACAAACCACACATCTGCGCTACGACCAGAGCTCCGTTCTGAAACAAAACCTAATTTTGAACCATCAGCGCTCCAGAATGGGCGTGAATCACGGCGTGGGTGCATAGTCACATTTACAGCTTTGCCTGTATTATCAGAAGCTTTGATGAAAATTTCTTGGTTATAATACAAGTCGGTTAAGCTATATGCCAAATACTTGTTATCAGGACTCCAAGCGATATCGTTTGGCGATGCCCAGCTATCATTGATAACCTTTTCATTAGTCAGTTTTCCATCTGCACTAATATCAGCCACTACAAATTTGCCTCTACCACGCACATAAGCAATTTTTTTACCGTCATTTGAAACTACCAAATTTGACTCGTCGTCTGGGGTAGTAGTCAATTGTGTAATTTTATGCTTTAAAGTTTTGAAAATGTTCTTTTCTGAAGCATCTGCTGACTGTACCATGAACATTTCGAAGTTGCCGCCAGTACGGTCACTTGTGAAAAGTAGAGTAGAGTCGTTTAGCCAAGCTGGTTCCACATCACGGAAAGCGTGCGAAGAAACATTGATGCTACGAGCTTTTTCTTTATCTGCTTCTTTGACAAAAATTTCACCACGAATTCCGTAGGCTAATAATTTACCATTCGGAGAAACCTTGAAATCTTCTACACCAGAAGTAAATGTTTTGCTTTCTGAAGCATCAAATCTATCGTCTGCATTGATAGTAATATTGATTTTTTGGATAGAACCATTTGACACTTTGTAAGTGTAAAGATTCATATCTTGTTCAAAAACAATGGTGTTTCCATCTGTCGAGATATTGATATGTCGAATAGATTCGTCCTTAAAGTTGGTCAACTTTTTTGGAGTACCCTCCGCTTTACCGTCGTTCGAAATTTTCAATTGATAAAGGTTGTAAGCACCATCTATACTACTCAAGAAATAGAGCGTATTGTTTTTACCCCATTGAGGCATTACGTCGTTGGTCGCAAACAAAGGAAGTTTATTATAGCTTTTTGATTTTGCGTCAAAAATCCATATTTCACGATTTGAACTACCCGTATACGCTTGGCGAGCTACAGGGTTGATGTCGCCACGGACTAAGGCCACAAAACGTCCGTCGGGTGAAACGGTTGGTTCAAAACCAAGTACATCTAACATTCTTGATTCTGTGCCTCCTTTTGGAGAAATCGAGTATACTTCGGAAGGACGCTCGATTTGGCGGAACTCGCGAGAGGTCGAAAACAAAATTTTGTCGGCTTGTGTCCAGCTAGCGATATTGTCTTGACTTGAGTGAAACGTCAAACGTTTGGGAATTCCCCCTGTAGTAGGCATGATAAAAATATCGTTATTGCCAAATCTTGCACCCGAAAATGCAATTTGTTTCCCATCAGGACTAAAAGTTGGGTTACTCTCATAAGCCTCATGTATTGTCAAACGCGTAGCTTGTCCGCCAGTGCTCGGAACAGTCCAAATATCGCCTTGATAAGAGAATGCTACCACAGAGCCATCATTGTTGATACTTGGATGACGCAATAGCAATGGTTGTTGTGCTTGTGTGGCAGTAGCTCCTAGTAATGAAACAAGTAGAAGAAAGGTTTTTTTCATAAATTACAAAAAAGGTTTATTGAATTATGTATCTAAATAAGTAATATTTACCCTAAAATGTAAAAAATTGAGTAACTATTCGCCCAACGGCCTGATTGTAGAGACATATTAAGTAAGTGAACGAAATTAGATTTAAGTTTTGTGTTTAGGCAAAAGTACTACAGGCAACAGGCAAGTACTACAGGCAACAGGCAAGTACTACAGGCAACAGGCAAGAGGCACAAGGCAAAGAGTGTTAGTAATAATAGATATATTTTCACCGATTGCCCATAGCTGAAAGCCGAAAGCTAAATTTTAGTTATCATTTTAGGCAACAGGCAAGTATAAGAGGCACAAGGCAAGAGGCACAAGGCACAGAGTGTTTAATGTTTTTTAGTAATGATAGATATATAATTACCGAATGCCCATAGCTGAAAGCTGATAGCTAAATTTTAGTTATTATTTTAGGCAACAGGCAAGTACTACAGGCAACAGGCAACAGGCACAAGGCACAGAGTGTTTAATGTTTTTTAGTAATGATAGATAATTGCCGATTGCCCATAGCTGAAAGCCGAAAGCTAAATTTTAGTTATTATTTTAGGCAACAGGC
>NZ_JBMLSD010000243.1:0-1098 GCF_049240685.1 Flectobacillus sp. | reverse complement strand
AGGCAACAGGCAAGAGGCACAAGGCAAAGAGTGTAAAAATATTTTTTAGTGAGGATAGATATATTTTTAATTTTATCCAGTAATCAAAAAAACATTTCGAAACTTATTGCCCGTTGCTTAATTTTTAGCGCTTATTGCCTACTGCTGGCTCACTTACTTATTCTAAACTTTGTTTTTCGTAAGCCAAAAATAATTCTTGCAAATGCTTTGTTACAGCACCTGTTTTTCCATTATTGAAAACCACCTCATCGGTCTGAGCAATCGGAACAATGCGTTTGGTGCTTCCTGTAGTAAACACTTCGTCGGCCTGTAGGTATTCGTTAAAACTAATATCTCGTTCTTCTACCTTATAATATTGAGCAGCCAATTTGAGCACATGTTTTCGGGTTACGCCAAACAATGCTCCATCTTTGGGAGTAGCAATCAGATTATCTTTTACGATAAAGATATTACTTCTCGAAGATTCTGAAATAATGCCATTTTGATGGTACAATACATCATCTGCTTGCTGCGCTCTTAGCTGTGGTTGAATTCTGATTGGGACAATATAATTAAGGGTTTTGATTTCTGGAATTTCACGTTTGTATTCCAAACTCAAAAGCTTCATTCCTTTATTAGGATTTTTGAACTCGAATGGTTTTGCCGTAACGATAAGGTTCGACGATTCGGCGGGTAAATATCCATCCGAAGAGAAACCTCCTGTTAGGATCATTTTGATACCTACTAATGGAAGTGGATGAAGTTTGATTGTTTCATAAATGATTTCCTTAAGCTGCTCACGACTAGCAGGAATGGGTAGTCCCATCAAACGTGCTGAATTTTCAAATCGGTCGAGATGGTCTTCCAAAAAAATCGCTCTACCATCAATTGCTCTAAAAAAATCAAAGATGCCATATCCTCGGACTAATCCTAAATCCGATACATGAATTTTGGCATCTTCAGCCTTTACAAAGGTATTATTTAAGAAAATATATTCTTGCATAAATTGGGTGATATTAAGTATTGATTAATCGTGCAAAGTTTTTTGTTTTGGGCAATAGACAATATTAGGCAACAGGCAACAGGCACAAGGCAAAGAGTGTTAAAGTGTATTTTAGT
>NZ_JBMLSD010000242.1:19287-20357 GCF_049240685.1 Flectobacillus sp. | reverse complement strand
AACATTCATTGAAAAAGTCTAAATACCTTTTCTCTTTTTGTCCAGTAATTAGATTTTATTAGTAATTAGTATTTTAATATCTTGGTTATTAGGTATTTATAGCAAGTGAAGCATCGGTTGAGTTGTACTCATTACCTAGGTTGACGGATAGAAAATTACAAGCTTTTTCCAATTTCCGAAATCAAAAATCCAAAATCCGTAGTAGCATTTAAATACTCATAGACTAATTCACAATTCATCATTCAAAACTCATCAACCATACAATGACACTTACACCATCGCATATTATTGAATTTTTATATTGCCCAAGGTTTACGTATTTTGAATACGTTATAGCCATTCCACAGTATGAGGACAGACATTTTAAAGTGCAAAAGGGCAGAGAAATTCACAATCAGAAATTGGAGCAAAACAAAGAATACCTACGCAAACGTATAGGAGCAGTCGAACGTTACAACGACCAGTACTTAACCAACGAGTTTTTGAGGGGGCGTATAGATGAAGTGCTCAAACTAGAAGATGGCACAATGACACCCTTAGACTATAAGTTTGCAGCGTATGACGATAAAGTTTTTGAGACCTACAAGACACAACTGTATTGTTATGCTTGGTTGATAGAGGAAAACTTTCATTGCAAAGTCAACAAAGGGTACTTGGTATATACACGAAGTAATAATAAATTAGTAGAGATAGAAATAAAAGACAGCGATACGAATTTAGTAAGAGAGGCAAGTAGAGAAATTTATCAAATTATCGAAAACAATTATTATCCGAAAGCTACCAAATCTAAAATGAGATGTGTAACTTGCACTTATAAAAATATTTGCACGAAATAATCAATTTCCGAGTGGCAATTTATTTTGGGGAGTATAAAAATAAAGATTTAAAGTGTTAAAGACCAATTAGTTATGTTTACGGAAAAATTCAAAAAACAAACTAAAAAACGTACATTGACCTACTGTTTAGAACAAAAAAGGGAAATGAAGAAACCTATACAATTGTTTATGTTACAAGGAGTTATCCAACCAGACGACTTCCAACGTAACTTCCATTAGAATAAGGATTGAAAC
>NZ_JBMLSD010000242.1:0-19187 GCF_049240685.1 Flectobacillus sp. | reverse complement strand
AGTTATCCAACCAGACGACTTCCAACGTAACTTCCATTAGAATAAGGATTGAAACCCTCAATCTTCATATATAATTCCAACGGACACATAAACTTCCAACGTAACTTCCATTAGAATAAGGATTGAAACCTAAGCTCTGTGGACTTACAATATTATTTACAGTATTCTTCCAACGTAACTTCCATTAGAATAAGGATTGAAACCCAGCTTCAAAGAATTTTGTTCGAGTTGCGAGTGACACTTCCAACGTAACTTCCATTAGAATAAGGATTGAAACGATGCTTGTATGAAGAATGGGTAGAAATGGGTGGTTCTTCCAACGTAACTTCCATTAGAATAAGGATTGAAACTAGAGTAACCTTCTATCTGCTTCAGTATTATTATTGCTTCCAACGTAACTTCCATTAGAATAAGGATTGAAACCAGTGGTTTGCTCGGTGGGCTTAAGTGGCAAACCGCCTTCCAACGTAACTTCCATTAGAATAAGGATTGAAACATATATTTGTTTGAAGCGCACAACGCCCGTGGATACTCTTCCAACGTAACTTCCATTAGAATAAGGATTGAAACTACGCTGAACTTTGTAAAGGATGGAGAGGCTTAGTTCTTCCAAAGTAACTTCCATTAGAATAAGGATTGAAACATGCCCGTTTTGTTGAGTTCGACATACAAATCATTCTCTTCCAAAGTAACTTCCATTAGAATAAGGATTGAAACTCACATCTGCAAACGTTAAGTTTGAATTATCTGCATAGTCTTCCAAAGTAACTTCCATTAGAATAAGGATTGAAATGATTATTGATTAATTCATTTTTTCATTCTCTTCATTCACTTCATTCCCTCCAAAGTAACTTCTATCTTCAGTAGTTTAATGGATATTTTTCACTTTTTCCAAAACATCATTTTCTGAAAAATACTTTTTTTGTTATCTTCTTCGTACCAGCAAGCATTCGGAAGGGTCGGCCCGGCGTTGAAAATAGGTAAATTTAATCCAAAGTAAGCATCTAATCCTCTAGGGTTTCCTATGTTTAAGAGCGAACCTAAATTGTCTGTTCCTATAAATATTGGCCCTAACCGTGTGGCTAAACCAAAACCGAATTTTGAGTAATTATCAAATAAAACTAGCGGTAAACTTACTTCTACCCATTTACGCTCATATCTTGGTGTGATACTTATCAAGGACGGGGTGCGAAGTCCCCTTGTCGTACTACTAGTCAGATTTTGTACCCAATATCCAGCTACATAGATATTTGCTTTTAGTTGATAGTCGGCAGTAATTTGTAAGGTTGCAGGCAATATCGTCATGAACTGCCTATCATTGTTGCTAGGGCCTGCTCCAAATTTATTGTTAATTTGATTGAAAAGGGCATCAAATCCTCGCGAACCTCTAAAATCCTCTCTGTTAAAGGTTGTATTGACAATAGCTAAGTCCCAGCTATTTGCATAAAATGGATTGTTGTAATTCAAATAACCAATATCGTTGAGTGCTACGCCAATTTTGTATTTGTACTTGTTTTTACTCGCATCTAATTTTCTTTTCCCTTTTTCTCGATAGGTATATTTTTTTATATCTGGACGGTATTCGTACACAAATCCAAGGTCGATTCCCCAACCGCCGCCGGCTGAGTCACCACCCAACAACCATCCCAAAGATGGACTCGCATTTTTCAAAGCGTCTTCGTCGGTATAGCCATACTGTAGTTTCAATGAATTTACCACAATCATATTGTTGGTAGGGTCTCTGAAGTCGGGGATGATTTGATAGTTAGCCTCATTAATTATTGCGTATGCCGCATAAATTCCTGCCAAACGCTTGGCGGTAATCCCAACTTTTATGTATTCTTCGTCATTATCGATTAAGGTTTGCCCATAGGTAATCCCCACTTCTGCATAACTATTAAGATTGACCATCATATTCTTTAGGTTGTAGTCTAAATTACTAGGCTGAACATTATCTATTCCGTAATAAATCGTTTTTGCAAATTCGCTATCTACGTGGCTTGCACTCATGCCCGCACGTACTCGTGTAGTAAGCGCAACGGAGCGATTGGCATTTATGGTATACAAGGCAGACGGCCCGCGTGTATCGGTGAGTGTGTACACAGATTCAAACGAACCATTTGGATTAGGTCGCAAATATTCATCTTTATAAACGATTACTCCTCTCGAATTTCGGTACGCATCAGATACCGTATTGGTAAGTAAAGACAAGTAGGAGTAGGGGGCATCCCAACCAAAGTAGCTATTTGTCGCAAAGGCATCATTGGCTGCTATATTTAAGTAAAATTTGTAGCGAGAATCAGTAACATTCGCAGGATTTACGTACAAAGCATTGGTCCCAGCATAATTACTGTTGGCAATACCCAACCATTGTTGCGCTTGTGATACTATCGGGAAAAAGCAAATACTTAGAAGAGAAATAAATTTGTTCAACATGTATTATAAAGCCTATGAGTTGTTTTTGTATGATTAAGTAATGTATAGGCGAGGGATAAAATATAATTGTTTAGGTATTGGTAAAATATATAAATGGGTTTGGTTTAATTCATTAAATGTAAAAATCTTCTGGTAGACTTCCTATAAACTCCAAACAACTTCTCAATATTGTATCTGTTGTAAATAATCCCTCGCAGTTTCTTTTTAATAATTTAATTTTATTCTAACCTCCAATTCAAGACAAAATTCGTTAATTAGTCCGTTACTTTGCAAGTAAGTTTTAATTAAACGATTAATTATCGATATTTACCAAAGCAATTTTGCATATTTTATTACAATATTTACCCAATCATGACACGATACGTGTAAATACTACAGTCTTGGATAAATTAAATAATGATTTGGCTTATATGATGAGTTTTTTCTTATAGTCAAAAATAACTCGTAAAATTGTTGTATAATTTTAAGTGAGGTCTTGGATATTTCTAAGTGTATATTTTTTTGAGTAAAAAAGTAATATAAAAAATTAGAAAAATTATATAATTGCTGGTTTTGCAACTGTTTGCGCTATTTTTTTCTAAAAATGATTCGAAACGTCATTTTTAAGCAATAAATTTGCAGTGATTTGCACAAAAAGCAAATAATATTTGGGATTTAGCTTAACCGACTAAAAATAATAAATTGTCTATATGAAAAGAGTCGCAGTTTTTACCTCTGGTGGTGATGCTCCAGGTATGAATGCTTGTATAAGAGCCGTTGTACGTGGAGGTTTGCATTATGGCCTAGAGATGTTCGGAATTATCCGTGGTTACAATGGAATGATTAAAGGTGATATTATCCCCCTTAATTCACAATCAGTAAGTAACATCGTGCAGCGCGGTGGTACTATCTTAAAGTCAGCTCGTTCGAAAGAGTTTATGACTCCCGAGGGTCGTAAAAAAGGCTACGACCAGCTCAAAGCTCATGGCATCGATGGTCTTATTGCTATCGGTGGTAATGGTACTTTTACTGGTGCTGAAATTTTCTTCAACGAATTTCAAATTCCAACAGTTGGAGCTCCTGGTACTATCGATAACGATTTGTATGGTACCGACTATACTATTGGTTATGATACTGCTGTAAATACAGCTTTGGATGCAATCGATAAAATTCGCGATACTGCCGATTCGCACGATCGTATCTTTTTTATTGAAGTAATGGGTCGCGATTCGGGTTATATCGCAGTTCAGTCGGGGATTTCGGGCGGTGCCGAGTCAATCTTGATTCCTGAAGAAAGACAAACTATCGACGATGTTGTATCGGTATTGAAGGCTGGTTTCGACAGAAAGAAATCTTCTTCTATCGTAGTAGTTGCCGAGGGCGACGAAGAAGGCCACGCAGCAGAAGTTGCCGAAAAAATCAAAGCTACTATTGATGTTCCTGTCGATATTCGTGTTACTAACCTAGGGCATATTCAGCGTGGTGGTAGCCCAACAGCTTATGACCGTATTTTATCTAGCCGTTTGGGCTTAGGTGCTTTGGAAGGTTTATTGAATGGTCAGAAAAACGTAATGGCGGGTATTGTAAACGATGAATTGATTTACACACCTTTCCACGACACAATTACGAAGAAAAAAGTAATCAACAGTGATTTGTTGAGAATGGCCTCAATTCTTCGATAAACAATTCTTTTCTGGGGTGTTTAGTGCTTTACTAAGACCACAGAAAAACATGACTGAAATTAGGTTTTACAATATTTTGTATAACAAAAATTTTCGGGTGAAGAGTGGTAGTGAGTTTTTCACTATATACTTTTCACTCAAAAGTTGAAATATCCCTTTCTCAAAATTTCTTCTCTAACAGTATCCCATTAATTTGTAAACTACAAAGCCTATTATTTCGTGTATAAGCTGATAAGCTTCAGACAAGGCTTGCTCACTAGGTATTAGTAGGTTGTCGGGCGTATAGCCAAGGTCTACCGCCCTAACTGCGCAGCTGTAAAGTTTGGTATTTAGGCCTGCTTTCCTAAAACATCCTAAGGCTCGTCTCCCATGAAAGGCCGAAGTAAACAAGATAGAACTTTTTAATTCTGGTAATGCCTGTATAATCTTGGCACAGTACAATGCATTTTCTCTGGTATTTCTGGCCTGTGTTTCTAATAATATATCGGAGGGTTTTACGCCGAGTTCAATCAAAATTTGTCTTGTTTTGTTTGTCTCCGAATCGTGTTCTTTACCCAGAGGGCTTAAGCTGATATCTCCTCCCGAGATTAATATCTTTTTGAGCAAACCTTTTTTGTATAATCTTAGCGCTTGAATAAACCTATCGGCTGTTTTTCCAGTGAATACTTGAGATGAATTACTTGCTCGATTAATCATCATTCCTCCCGAAATAATAATTCCTACATCATAACGTTGTGCGAAAGGATTGGAAGGCGGAGGCGTTTCCCAAAATCGATATCCCCAATTTATCAAAGTACTATTTCCAAAAATAAAAAGAAGACTTAAACTTATTAACAATAGTCTCTTTCGCCTTTTGGCTGATTTGGTAACGATTCCCCAAGCAAGTGTTATCATTATTACAATGATGGGCATAAGTAGGTAAAAAAGAATTTTTGAAAGTATAAAAAACATCGTTTGATAGGGATAAATGAGTGTTACAGATAAATTTGAAAGTATTTGAGCTTCTTCTTCTTCTTTGGAAGCTAAGTTTAGATAAATTTGTAAATTCAAATTAAACAGTTCGGTGTATGACTTTGCTTAATGCATACCACTGAGGTTTAGGAAAGTTTTCATTTATTACAAAAATTTGAAAATTTCCTAAGTTATGTAAGTGAACAAAATTGGGTCTAATTTTTTAGGCAATAGGCTTAAGGCTTTAAGCCTTAAGCTAAAGAAAAAAGGCGTTTTTTTTGAAATTATAAAGAGCTTTTGCCTATCGTTTACTGCCTAAAGCCGTGTACTTAAATTTAATTTTTGAGCTTTTGGCTTTTCGTTTTGGGCATTGCAAAAATATGTCTATCGTTTCTAAAAAACGATGTTACACCCTTTGCCTTGTGCCTAAAAAACAAAACTTAAATCTAATTTTGCACAACAAGTTATGAACATAACATTTTGACAATCTAATTAATAGGAAAAATTATATGAATAGTTTCTGATTACTTGACAAAATTGAAGTTACTAGTTCAAGACTTAGTCTTGGACTCATTTTTTTAACAGTTTTAAACTGTTTTTAAACATTCATTGAAAAAGTCTAAATACCTTTTCTCTTTTTATCCAGTAATTATGAATAGTTTATCTGAGGTATTTTGGATACAACCTTTTGATTATGAATTCCTTCAAATAAAATATTCTGTAAACAAACAACGTCTTATTATTTAGTTAAACAAGTTTTAAAAATACATAAATAGATATCTCAATCTTAATAACAAAAAATGAAGCATTATTCTAAACAAATTTTTCTATTCCTTTTCCTTGTGTCCATCGGTATTCAGGGTTTGGCACAAACGCCTACAGGTTTTTCAATTAAAGGAAAGATTTCGGGATTAAAAGATACAACAGTTTTTCTTGCTCACTATTTTGGATATAATCAACAAGTGATAAAAGACACCGCCCAAGTGGATGCTGAAGGGCAGTTTGATTTTAAAGGTACAAAAGAGTTGCCTGAAGGTTTGTACTTGATTGCCTTACCCAAAGGGCGATATTTGGATATCGTCATTGGAAATACTTCTTTTTCTTTTCAAACTGATACAGTCAATTTGATTGGTAAAATGAAAGTTACAGGTTCCAAAGAGAATGAATTATTTTTTGGTTTTCAACAAGAAATGTCTGCTAAGTTTGAGAAACTAAAACAACTAGACGCTCAACGTCGTCAGAAAAAAGATGCAGCCTCGGAGACAGCCTTCAAAAAACATCAGGCAGAAATAGAGACTTTTCAAAAAACTTGGCTTGAACAAAATAAAGGTTCTTTTGTAGTAAAACTTATCAAGGCTGCCCAAGAACCAGAAGTTCCTGCTTTTGGCAAACCTGTAGTTACTAAAGCGGATTCGTCTGCCATGTATCAGTTTCAATTCAATTATTATAAATCACATTTCTGGGACAACTTTGACTTAGGCGATGAGCGACTGTTGAGAACTCCCTTCTATCAGAAGAAATTAGAACGCTATTTTGAAGATTTGACGGTACAACAATCAGATTCAATTTCGAAAGAGGCTGATAAAATCTTGAATAAAGTAAAAAGTAGAGATATGCGTCGCTACACGATTTATAAAATTTCAAGTACTTACGAAAACCCTAAAATCTTAGGCGTTGACGGCGCTTTTGTACACATGGCCGAAAAATACTATATCGGAGAGCCAGCGCTTTGGGATACTAGCACCGTTCGTAAAATGAAGGAGAGAATAGCCATTGTTAAACCTTTACTAAATGGAATGCCTTTTCCTCAGATGTATTTGACAGACACACTTGGTCGTGAAATAGATATTCGTCGTATTCCTGCCGAATATACTGTGGTATTTATCTATGACCCAGAATGTAGCCATTGTCGAGAATCTGCGCCTAAATTATCAAAAATGTATCCTGCTTTAAAAGCAAAAAATATTAGAGTATTGGCTGCCTCGATAGACAGGTCTTCGCTCAAATGGAAAAAGTTTATTAAGGAATTTAAGTTTGAACAAATGATTAATGGTATTGATATTCATAAAAATCCACAAACAGGCAAAGAAGAGTATTATACCGATTTTAAAAACTTATTTGATGTGTATGCTACTCCAGTAATCTATGTGCTAGACAAGGACAAGAAAATAATTGCGAAAAGATTGCCCTTAGAACAAATTGAAGATTTTATCGATTTTCATAAAAAGCAAAATCAAACTATCAAAAAATAAATCGAATGGCACAGCCCACAAAGCTGTGCCATTTGTTATTTTTGGGGGCAAGAATTTTAATTTTTAGCTTTGTAGTTAAAGAACCCTAATCGCTAACAATGTTTATGATAAAAAAAATACTTCTTTTTACCACTATTTACTGCTTTTTGTTTTCGTCACATCTATTGGCACAATATCGTATTGAAGCAAAATTTAAGAATCTTCGCGACTCTGTGTGCTACCTAACCTATTATTATGAAAATCTTAATTATATACAAGATTCGGTTAAGATAAATGCAAACGGTGTGGCGGTATTTCAAGGTAAAAAAGCCTTGGAGCCTGGCTTATATAATATCATGATTGGTACTTGGAAAAGTATCGATGTCCTTATTGTAGAGCAACAGTTTTCGCTCGAAGCTGATGCCAAAGACCTTGTAAACTCCATAAAATTTACAGGGTCGAGAGAGAATGACCTGTTTTATAGCTACCAACAAAAAATACTGAAAGAGTCCGCCAAGATTGCCTTATTGGAGCCCAAATTAGATTCTGTTTCGATAAATAAAAAGTATGCTTTGCAGTATGACTTGGAACAATATAGAAAAAAATTTGTTGCTGCATTTGCGGGTACTTTTGCCTCAAAACTCATAAAAGCCACTATGCCTATGGATTTGCCTATGGCGCCCAAATTGGCCGACGGACAAGAAGACCCGCTATGGTCCAACAAATTTTTTGTTTCTAACTTCTTTGATAATTTCGACTTAAGCGACGAGCGAATGATTCGTACGCCCTATATACATGAGAGTGTAACAAGTTATTTTGAACAATTGACTTATCTACCGCTCGATTCACTGATGATTTTGGCAAGCAAAGTAATCGACAAGGCAGGAAAATCATCCGTAATGCGTAAATACCTGATTACGAAGGCTACTGGTTTTTTTGAGATTAGTAAAACAATGGGACATGATGCTGTTTTTGTTTACCTAATGAAAAAACATTACCTTCAAGAACCCTATTTATGGGATGAGAGCACCATCAAATTGGTGAAAGAACGAGTTTTTTACTTAGAAAAATTATTGATTGGAAACAAAATTCCAGATGTAAAATTAACTGATTTGGCTGGGAGAGAACAAACCTTACATGGTCTAAAAGCTAACTGTACTATTGTATATATCTATGCGGCAGATTGTGGACATTGCAAAAACTTTACCCCTCAATTAGTGCAACTACATCGAAGATATGCCGATAATGGTTTAGCGATTTTTGCCCCAATTTTTGGAAATGACTTAGACACCTGGGGCGAATTTATCAAACATTACCAAACACAAGATTTTGTTAATGTAATAGACCAGACTGGAAATGTTAATTTTTTTCAAGAATTTGATGCCCAATATACCCCAACTATTTATATACTAGATAAAGAAAAAAGAATTGTAGGTAAAGGAAATTTAGCCATTGAAGACTTGGAACAAATTGTATTGAGGTATTTAGGTAGGTAAGTTAGTGAGCAAAATTAGAGTCAAGGTTTGTGTATTAAGCACGAGACAATAGGCACAAGGCAGCAGGCAAAGCGTTAGCGATGTTTTTGCCGAATATCCATAACTGAGAGCCCAAAGCTAAAGAAAAAAAGGATTTTATATGAATTTATAAAGACCTTGTGCCTGTTGCCTAAACGTATTACATAAATCCAATTTTGTTCACTTTTTTGTTAGCTTTCGGCTGTAGGCTTTGGAAAAAGCATGTCTTTGGTTCTTAAAAACACTTTAACACTCTTTGTCTGTTGCCTAAAACCCAAAGCCTATCAATAGAATTACGCAAGTAAAATTATCGCATTTTTGCTCTTTTGACCAAGTACGCCGAAAGAATCTGCTCGAATCCTTGTGCAATATCAGCTTCTATAAAATCGATTTTGTATTGTCCACAGCGCAATTTTAAGTCATGATAAAAGCGCTGTAATACGCGTTGGTAATCATCTTTTACTTGTGCAGGGTTAAGTTTTATTTTTTCATTTGTCTCCAAATCAATAAACTCATAAGGTCGGTCCTCGAAAGCAAAATCGGATTCTGTTTTTTTATCAGTAACATGAAAAATTAAAACTTCATGCATATTGTGTTTTAAATGTTGTAAAGCCGAAAAGAGCTTTTCAGCTTCGGCGATATTGTCAAACATATCGCTAAACAAAATCACCAATGAACGGCGATGTATTTTTTCGGCAATTTCATGTATGACCGATGCTACACCTGTGGTTTTGGAGGCATCAGGTTTTTGCATAAGCTCTTGCAAATCCAACAAAATCTTATGAATATGCGTTGGTGTGGATTTGATGGGAGTCTGTATTTCAATCTTATCCGAAAACGTGGTTAGACTTACCGCATCTTTTTGCTTTTGTAACATAAAAGCAATAGCTCCAGCCGCCATAATCGAGAAAGTGATTTTGCCAAATTCTGGCGAAGGATAATACATCGATGAGGAGGTATCAATCAGTAAATGACATCTCAAATTTGTTTCTTCTTCATATCTTTTGGTATAGATACGATCAGTTTTTGCATAAACTTTCCAATCTATATGACGCGTACTCTCGCCTGTATTGTATAAGCGGTGTTCTGCAAATTCGACCGAAAAGCCATGAAAGGGAGACTTGTGTAAGCCAGTGATAAAACCCTCGACCATTTGTTTGGCCAAGAACTCAATATTTCCGTATTCTCTAATTTTCGCTAAATCCATGAATTTATGATATAGGAGGCAGTAGTCCAATATTATGCCAATTTACAAACTTTATTGTCAAGGAGTAGTCTTCTTGAAAGTATTTCTATGATAGGTCTTAAGGATGATCGCCAAAAAGTCAAAATACGCCAACTGACTCATGTATGGAGTTGTCTAAAAAAAGTTTAATAAAGATAAAAATCACTATCTTCAAAATTTACAATTTTCACACCATATTACTTCTCCAAAAAATGATACAAAACAATTTATCTGGCGTTGAAAAAATGTTTCATAAAACGAATAAAACCTGTAAAAAATTGTTTTAAATCGATTTAATTTTTCGTAAAATCTACTTTTTTGATAGTGTTTTATTTTGACTTACTTTTTTGTTCGTTTTTTTTCTCTCTAGCTAGTTTTCGTAGATAAGAGTTTACCTTTAAGCGTCTTTTTTTGAGATGTGGGTATTTGCGTTTGTGCCAGTTTTTGCGAAGACGATAATATTTACTAGGTTGAAGAATTGGTTTTTGATAGTATTTGGATTCAAGTTTGGGCGTAGCTACCACACTTAGCGAATCAAAAGATTCGAGCATAATATCACCATCAAAACCAACAACTTTTAAGCGAACTTTTGTTAAACCATTCTTCCTCATTTTGAGCCACTTAGCGGGGTTCTCTGTGAGGTCGATGATACGGCCCGCTTTGTAGGGGCCACGATCGTTGATACGCACAATCACAAAACGCTTGTTTGAAAGATTGGTTACTTCTAGCATTGTTCCAAAAGGCAAAGTCATGTGCGCCGCTGTATATTGATTTTTTCTCAAAATCTCACCAGTTGAGGTAGGTTTATTATAAAAGCTATTGGCATAAAAAGAGGCAATTCCAAAAGATTCGTCGCCTAATTTTTGTGCGCTTGCAGGGGAGGCTACAGATAGAATCAACGAAATCTTGAGAATTCCAAAGTGTTGTTTCTTCATTGTAAGTGATTAGTAAATGCTTGATAAAATTGAGCAAAGCCGTTAGTTAAGTCTGAAAAAAAGCACTATTTACAAATCTATGCTTTTTGGAATCAAAATAAAAATATTTATTGGTTTTGTTATATTTTTATTGGTAAATATTTAGTTTAAAAGTCCAAAATACAAATTTTATTTTATTCGAAATTTTTGTTAGAATCAATAAAATTTTTACTTTTACCAATCCATAAACCCTAAATTTTAATAGTACAGTGGAAGAAAGAGAAAGAGAAGAATTGTTTTCAAAACGCATTAGAGCGGGGAAAAGGACGTATTTCTTCGATGTGAAATCAACTCGCTCAAACGACTATTACATTACCATCACTGAAAGTCGTCGCTACCAAAAGGATGATGGCTTTGCTTACGAAAAACACAAGATGTTCTTGTACAAAGAGGACTTCGATAAGTTTTTGGAAGGTTTAAGAGAAGCCGTAGATCATGTAAAGCATGAACTGCTACCTGATGTGGATTTTTCACAATTCAACCGTGAAGAAGACGAAGGGTTTGGTAGTGATTTAAAGTGGGAGTAAGCAGAAGACTGAATGCTAGGTCAAATTTGTTTTAGTGTACCCAAGCTATGATGAATCGTAAGAGAGCAGCTCTGTGTATGACGCTGTACTTGCTACACTATTGACCTTTTCTACTTAGTATGCTCTCTAAAAAGACTTAGCCTCTGATTTTTCAGAGGCTTTTTGTTGTTACAGGAATATTCATGTAACTTTGCACCTCCAAAATCAAAGAATCTAAAAACGCTGGTGCTTTTCAAAAGCCTTGGCCACATCAATAACAAAACTTCAATGGGTTTAAAATGCGGTATCGTAGGTTTGCCGAACGTCGGAAAATCTACTTTGTTTAGTGCAATTTCTTCAAATAAAGCCGAAGCGGCCAATTATCCTTTCTGTACTATCGAGCCAAACGTAGGCGTTGTAACCGTTCCTGATGAGCGTCTTCAAATACTCGAACAACTGGTAAACCCACAACGTGTGTTACCGACTGTTATCGAGTTTGTAGATATTGCAGGTTTGGTGAAAGGAGCATCTCAAGGTGCTGGTTTAGGTAATAAATTCTTGGCAAATATCCGTGAGGTTGATGCCATCATTCACGTGGTGCGTTGTTTCAACGACGATAATATCGTTCACGTTGAAGGCCGTGTAAATCCGGTATCAGACAAAGAAATCATCGACCTCGAGCTTCAGTTGAAGGACTTGGAGTCGGTTGAGAAAAAATTGCAGAAATTTGAGCGTGCAGCCAAAGCTGGCGATGCCAAAGCCAAACAACTCGTGGCTATTTTGTCGCAATACAAATCTACGCTTGAAACAGGAAAATCGGCAAGAACCGTCCAAGGACTAGATCCAGACTTAAAACAGGAGGCTATTGGCGATTTGTTCTTATTGACCGACAAGCCTGTAATTTATGTGGCCAACGTTGATGAGACTTCTATCCAAGCAGGTACAAACGAATATGTTGAGGTGTTAAAAGCGGCAGTAGCAGACGAAAATGCTCAAGTAATTGTCATTTGTGCGTCGGTGGAGTCTCAAATTTCAGAGATTGAGGATTTGGACGAGCGTCAAATGTTCTTGGAAGAATATGGCTTGAAAGAGTCTGGTCTTTCTCAATTGATTCGTGCATCTTACGCTTTGTTGAACTTGATTACCTATTTTACTGCTGGTGTAAAAGAGGTTCGTGCTTGGACTATCCAAAAAGGATGGAAAGCTCCAGCTGCAGCGGGGGTAATTCATACAGACTTTGAACGAGGGTTTATCCGTGCTGAGGTGATTAAATTAGCAGATTATCAGCAATATAAATCTGAAGCAGCTTGTAAAGAAGCAGGTAAGATGAGCGTAGAGGGTAAGGATTATGTAGTGGCTGATGGTGACATTATGCACTTCCGCTTCAACGTATAGATAATAGAAAGTTAATAGTAAATCGGTTATTTGAGTACTCAAAATTAGAAGGCAATTGTTACAGATATCTTAATTCCTGCTACTGAGTATAAACTATTGACTAATAAAAAATGACGACTCTCAAGAGCCGTCATTTTTTATTAGTGGTAAAAATTCTCAGATTTACATCTTCAATACGCTCATTTCTACGCGTCTGTTTACTTTGCGTTGTTCCTCGGTACCGCTTTTGATAATGGGTTTTGAACTCCCGTAACCAATGGTTTGGATGCGAGTTGGCGCTATTCCTTTTTTGACCAAATAATTCTTACAAGATTCAACTCTTTCTTCCGAAAGTTCCTGATTAGCTTCAGGGTCGCCTACTACATCGGTATGCCCTTCCAAACGTATTTCCATTTGTGGAAAATCCCTCATCATCGTTACTACCTTATCTAGCTCAACAAAAGAGGCAGGTAATAAATCTGATTTTGAGAGTTCAAAATTAATATTCTGTAAAGTGATTTTATCGCCAACAGCCAGCGGGTTCAAGAAAATATCTTTATTGAGCTTTCCATTAATCGCTAGTTTACCCAAATCAATCGTTTCGTTGAAGGTGGCATAACCACGTGCATAAGCCGTAATGACATAAGTTTGATTGGTCGGTAAATTAGAACGATAAATACCAGTACTCACAAAACTTTGGGTTGAGTCTATCTTCTTATTGGTATTATTTTGTACAAAATTAATCGTGGCACTGACTGCTTTTTTCGTCTTGGCATCACGTACAATTCCCATTACCAATGTTGTATTTGCCTCGGTGGGTTTGGTACTGTTGTCTACTTCACCTACCTTACCTGATTTTGGCTTTTTTGAAGGTGTATCATTCGAACCACTTGGTACTGGAATCGATGGCGTATTGTTGGGATAGCTTGGCGTATTATTCGGATAGGTCTGAGTATTATTGGGTTGCTGAGGATAATTCTGTGAAGTCGCAGGATTACTCACTCGAATATTATAAGAGTTCCAACATTCGTTTGCATTGCTATTTTCGCACTCATACAAATCAAAAATTTCTATTCCGGGATTTAATCTTTCATAATAAAGGCTAAAATTGGCTTCTTGCTGAGGAGGAACTTGGGTCATCTGAGGAGCAACGGTGATACCTTCGGCTTTGATAAATCGAAATGCTCTTCCATTTGAAGCGAGCAATCGCGACTCTGGGCTAATGCCAATAGAAGAACCATTAACACGGCCTGTTTCTGGATCACGAGTGGCTGGCTCAGAGTTTCGAAATGTCATGTCGAGAATGGTATACTGATTGGTTAGACGGACATTATTGATTCTAATACTGGTATTTGATTTACGGGGCGTTTGATTGGGATATTGATTGCCACTACCATTGCCACTATCAGTTCCACCATAACCGCCGCCAGGTTGCATAGTAATACAACTTTGTAATATTGGGACAAGTCCCAAAATAATGAGAAGCTTTTTCATAAAATACTTTAATTGAGTAAAGTTTTGGGTTCTTACGTTAATACGCAAAACAAAATTTAGTTTTTGAGCGTTCGGTTTTCAGCTATTTGCATTCAACAAAAACATATCTATTGTTATTAAAAAAACAATTTGAAACTTTTTGCCTATTGCCCAACCGCAAAATTATCTTGATTTAATGAGAGAATAACCTACCAAACTATCCGCTCTGCCACCAATAGACTGATGGTAAACAAATATTTCGTAAGTGTTTTCGGTTTGAGAGTGACTTCCTTCAATCTCGGTTTCATTTACGATACCCTTGTTATCAACTGTAATATACTGAAAATTATAAATACCTTGTTTTAATTGGATAAATGCTTCGTAAGCGCCACTTTCGGGTACATAATGCATTTGATTAAACTTATCGAGATTCCAGTCATTGAAAGCTCCTTGTATATATACCTTTTTATTAGTCAAAGAATCTGTTTTTAACTGAAAACTCACCCTAACATAATCTGATTCAGTGGCTCCCTTGTTGGTCTCATAATTATCAATGACAAACATTCCGTCAAAATCTTTCGTGTCTACGTAGGCTAAGCCGTTTTGAGGCTTGTCTGTAAAAAGTTCAAAGACATTTTCCTTTTCTCCATAAAATATATGAGAAATACCAACGAGTTTTTGTTGAGAACTACGAATATCAAAAAGACGGAATTCATTTATGCCTTCAATGCTATTTTCGCCGTCAAAGAATTGATAATCAAGCTTTTTGTTAAAATTATCAATCATAAAAGGCTGAAGATTTCGAAGGGTTTTGTTGTCTCGAAAGTTTTGACGGATAATTATTTTTAAGTCATTCTTTGGGTCGAGAATTTCATAACCTGAATAATTTATCCCAAAGTTGATTTGCTGATGTGTACGTCTTTTATCTGGTACATTCGAAAAAACTATTTTTCCACCAACACTCACTCTGTTGTCGTATACCTGAAACCTACGAGTAAGTACAATATCTTTTTCATCACGATTTTTATAAACCATTACCAAAAAGTTGCCCGAAACTCTCACTTTGGGTAATACCACACTAAAGTGATTGTACTGTATTTTAGTAGCAAAAGAGTTGTAATAATCATAAATTGGCAAATCGTTGTATTCGCTCAAGTACTCAATTTCGTTGAGGCTTGAAGGTTGCCAGTCCGAATTACAGTGAAAAATCTTTATCCGAAAGTTTTGCACGGTAGGATTCAAACAATCAAATTCTAGTTTTAGATTTTGGTTATTACTTAGTCCTATCACAGGAGGATTCAGTGTGGCCTGTATGTTATTGGTTCCATCAAAAATAGAAAGGAGTGGGGTTTTGATATAAGGTTCATAAATCTGATTATCATAAATCAAAGTTTTACCTTTTTGGGCAAATACCGCAAAGCTTATTAAAAGTAATAAGCCTGTTTTTAGTAAATTTTTACTAAAAACAGGCTTCAGAATCGGAAGAATATTTTTTAACATAGATAAACGGAGTATTGGAAAATAAGGGAATGGTGATTTAGTAGCTAAGCGGATTTTGAGGCCATTTCGGATTTGTGATTTCAAAAATGAAATACCTTTATTTTTTACAAAATACAATAATGTACGCTTTGTAAATCCAACATCTCAGATGTTGGATTTACAAAAGAGTTCAAGATGTTCAAAAATGTTTTTATCAGGATTATTTTTGCAGCCATTGCAACCTTTTCGTTTGCCAAATCATTATGGCGACCGAGAGGTTTGCTACGAAGCAATTTTGCTTTAAAAACAACGCTTAGACTTTCGTAAAATACAAATCCGAAATAGTTGATTCTTAACATCCTTGATGTAGTTCTGACGATGATTGGTTGACTTTGTCTTATCAATTTACCCAATCTCTCAATCATTCCTTAGTTAATACTCGCTTCCACCTCTTCTAGTTCAAGCATGGCAGATTCCCAATCCTGATTAGCTTGTGCTAGATTTTGCTGAATTTCTTGGTAGGCGGCATTTGCTTTGGCTAACGCTGCACTATCGTTATAAATTGTAGGGTCTCCTAATTGATGCTCCAAATCCGTTTTCTTTTCTTCTAATTTCGAGATTTTATCTTCCAAATCACTAACTTTTTGATTTAGTTTCTTGATTTGTTTTTGAGCTTCTTTTTTAGCAAAATCGCTTACCGGTGTTTTGGTTTCGACTTTGGGCGTTTCTGGTTTTTTCTCTACTGGTGCTGGTGCGGCATTGGCTTGGCGTTCGGCTTGCCAAAGTTCGTACTCCTCGTAAGTTCCAGGATACTCCTTGATTTGTTCGTCTTCGATATACCAAATTTTATTGGCAATCTCTGAGACAAAAAAACGGTCGTGCGAAACAACCACGTAACTACCTTCATATTGCTGTAAAGCTTGAATCAAGATATTTACCGACATCATATCGAGGTGGTTGGTAGGTTCGTCGAGCAATAAGAAATTTGCCTCCGAAATTAATACTTTTGCCAGAGCAACTCTTGATTTTTCGCCTCCCGAAAGTACCTTGATTTTTTTGAAGACATCTTCACCTGTAAACAGGAAGCAGCCCAAAACACTTCTTAGTTCTGTTTCTAGTTTGGCAGTACCCGCCATTTTCAATTCGTCTAAGAGCGTATTTTCTACATCCAAACTCTCGAGCTGATGCTGAGCAAAAAATGAATCAATCACATTATGCCCCAATTTACGTTCGCCATCGAGGGTTTCTGTACCTGCAATGATACGCAAAACAGTTGACTTACCTTTTCCATTGGCACCAATAAGGGCGATTTTATCTCCACGTTCGATGGTAGCAGTCGTGTTGGTCAAAATACGTTTAGAGCCATAAGCTTTACTTACCTCTTCAAGGTTCATAATAAAACGACCCGGCTGCGTTCCAAAGTTGAATTTGAAATTAACTTTTGCTGCTTCGTCTATTACATCGTCAATCATATCCAATCGAGCTAGTGATTTTACACGAGATTGTACCTGACGAGCTTTTGTAGCTTTTGATTTAAAACGTTCGATGAATCGCTCGGTTTGTCGAATCATCGCTTGTTGGTTTTCATAAGCTCCTTTCTGGATTTCATTTCGCATAGCTTTTTCTTCTACATAAAACGAATAATTTCCAGAATAAGAAACAAGCTTGGAGCCTGTCACTTCAACGATGGTATTGACAGTATTGTCGAGGAAATAACGGTCGTGAGACACAACAATAATAGCACCTTCATAATTGTTGATGTAGTTTTCTACCCACTCGATTGAGGGTAAATCGAGGTGGTTGGTAGGTTCATCAAGCATCAACAAAGACGGACGTTGCAAGAGTAATTTGGCAAGCATCACACGCATACGCCAACCTCCCGAAAAGGTTCTGAGCGGTTGACTCAAATCGGCAGTTGTAAAACCCAACCCTTCCAGAATCGCCTCGGCTTCAGATTGCATGGTATAACCTCCCAATGCATCAAATTCATCTTGCAGCCTAGCAAGACGGTCTACATCCTTATCCTCGTAGTTGGTTTCCATTTTATGCAGTACTCGGTCAATTTCTTTTTGCAAGAAATTTTGGCGTTCAAAAGCCTGCATTGCCACGGCCAAAATCGATTCGTCGGATTGGTATGAAAGTAAATCTTGGTTTAAGAAACCGATAGAGCAATCTCCAGATTTTGAGATATTTCCACCATCTGGCTGATATTCGCCTGAGATAAGGCGCAAAAGTGTTGATTTTCCTGTTCCGTTGGCCCCAATCAAACCAATTTTATCTTTAGGTTTGATGTGTAAGTTGGCTTCATAATACATCGGGCGACTCCCGAAGTAGAATGATAAATTATTAATAGATAACATACCACAAAGATAGTGGAAATTGTGGAAAAGAAGGTGTAGGTGGTAGATGCTAAAGAACGCTATTTTATAGAATAACTTTCCAGTAAAGTAGTAGAGATAAAATGCTCCTTAGCCAAGACTATGGGGTCGTTCGGATTAGTAACTCCTTTTCTATAAATAAATGATTGTTCGATTTCGGTTTTTACTAACCCAATTTTGGATAGCCACTCTCTAACGATGATATCTGTCTCTCCAATTTTTCGGATATATTTCCATTCAATTTTATAGCAGTCTAAAGCCTCATTTTTTATCATAATTGTTTCTCTTCCTGTGATGGTCTTGGTAATATAATACCCCAGAGCTCCTGTACCATCTCGGTAAGCCCATGTATTTCCAACCTTGTAGGGTAGTTGATATTCTAGAGTTGGAGGCGTTTCTATCCCATTTATTCCTTGAGTAAGATGAAAGTTTTTATTGAGAAAAATATTCATAAAATCTTTACTTTTAGGAGTACTAATTTGTTGAGGAATCATTATCGCATTATTAGCATACCCCCTAACACCTTGTTTATCAATATATTTTAGCTGTTGGTCATACAAACTTAGGTTCGGGATATTTCGTTTGGTTGAGAAAACCTTCACAGTCAGAGTATCGTTGATGACACTATCCTTTTCAATCTGAACGGTTCTAGTTGTGGTATCTATCACATTTTTGGGATAAAGATTACCTTCATCCTCCAATATGACAGTTTTAAAACTATATACCCATTTTGAACCTATTCCCATTGGATAGGTAAATGATGGGTCTACATTTTGATTCGATGAAGAACATGCGCAAGTCAGAATGCCGAGTACTACTAATTTATAGAGAGTTTTCATGGATATATGTTTATCTTAGACTAAGCTTTTAAGTTTAGAAATTTTGTCTGATGACTTGACAAAATTGAATTTACTAGTTCAAGACTTAGTCTTGGACTCATTTTTTTAACAGTTTTAAACTGTTTTTAAAATCATCAGTGAAAAAG
>NZ_JBMLSD010000241.1:0-1089 GCF_049240685.1 Flectobacillus sp. | reverse complement strand
CAATACTCTATTTGACTAATCGTGCAAAAAGGACTGCAAAGGTAGAAAAAAAGAACGGTGTTTGATAAGTTTTTAATGAATTGTAGCTGATTATCACATTTTTGGAGCTAAAATTTTATGATTAGCTCGCAAAAAATGCTTGATTTAAAATATTTTATCGGCGAGTAGGGCAGTGAACTTTATAAAATAGATAACTAACTGAAAAGCTTGTATAGTAGTACATATCCTTACTTTTTGTTCCAGGGGTCTGAAACTTTTGGAATAAGTAGGGAAAAACAGGTACAGTTGCGGGGTTAGAAGTAGTAGTTGTTTGCTGACCTATGTCTCCATCTCGTTCATAACCAACGGCATCAATGAGGTCATTGTTGGTCCATCTTGTACCAAACTCAATTCCCCAGTTCCATTGATTTCGCCATTCTTTTTTAATGCCAATACCTAATGCTACAAAATTAGGGCTTGACCTTGTGAGGTAAAGCGGGTTATTAATACTGGCAAGTTTTGCTCTGGTACTAATGTTAGTTCCACCATAGCCCCCAAACACATAAGGGGTCCAATTATTTACGATTCTTGAAGATGTGGTGCGAAAATTTAAAAAATTATATTCAATCTGACCAATTCCTTCTAACATGGTTGCACTAAAGCTTTGCCCTCTAGCTTGATGTAATGGGTCTGATTTTATAGCATCATCCTTACCTGCTAGCAATCCGACCATGCCTTGTGCTTTTAATGAAATCGAACGAGTCCAGTTCATACGGACGAACACACTTCCACCAGGGCGAGCAGTAAACGGCTTGAATGTAGGCATAATATCTCCCTTATAGTGAGTCACACCTGCCCCAGCACCTATTTCCCATCTTTGAGCAAAGGTGGTATTCTGAAAAACAAGTGATACTACTAAGCTAAAAGCTATTCGTACTACCGAATTATGAATAATCATTAAAGATGAGTGTTAATGCTTACAGAAAAAAAGGAAGTAGGTTTTTTATTTGATTGGCGGGCATTTTACTTGACTTGTAATAACATAAGTAAGCGTTATTTGGGTAGTAAAATATGTATCCCATTTACTTGTGCCTCTGGTAACAATATTAG
>NZ_JBMLSD010000240.1:0-2357 GCF_049240685.1 Flectobacillus sp. | reverse complement strand
ATTTTCATGGTATTAAACAAATCTGTCGCATTCACAAACACCTCGTGCTTCCCGTTGTTCATAGATTTTTTCAACCCTGCATCACAAGAAAAACGCTGTTGGATTCGCCCTTGTGGGATAAGGTCTGGCGCCAAATAAGTGAACAAAACTTGTAATTCTGTTTTGTTGGGTAAATGAATGATATTATTCCATTTGGTATTCCACGAAATCAACATTTGTTCATCCGAACTCGATATATGTGGAGTCGGGTAAAGATTCATGATAGCAAAAGCATTAATCTGATTTCGGTAAACGTTGGCATTGATATTTAACGAATACCAAGGTGCAATTTCTTTGCTCATTACCATTTCAATCCCTGTATTATAACTTTTGTCAACATTTTGAAAAATGGCATAAATCAAAGTACTGTTTGGCACAGTACTCGAAATACGGGTGATAGTTCCATCCACGATTTTATGATATAAAGAAGTATAAAAATAGCCTCGTGAAAAGTTTGTTTTATATCCCAATTCAAGACTATTGGTAAACTGTGGCTTCAGAGCGGGGTTCCCCACTTTGATAATTTCGGCATCGTCATATTTCGGAAAAACACGAATATCTACCTCATTGGGGCGGTCTACTCGACGATTGTACAAGAAAGTTAACTGATGTTTATCACTGATTTTGTATCCCAGACGTACATTTGGAAAGGGCTGTGTGTACGAATACCCATCGCTTTTGTAGGTATTATGTGACGGACTCACCTGATAATTTACCGACACATATTCCATACGCAAGCCAATTTCAGCTTCAAGTTTTCGAGTTTCAAAGACCAAGTTTCCATAAACCGCAGGAATAGATTCTTTATAGGTAGCTGGTCCACCCGCCGAAGAATCCAAAGGAGAATTTACCCCAGGGAAAAACTGCATATTGGTTGGAATATCGCGTTTACGGTATTTTACACCTGTTTCTACTCTACCAAATTTGAGTGGTTTGATATAATCTAGGTTAAAATCTGAAACTGTTTCATCAGAAAGCAATTTGAATGAATCTTTGCCCGTAAAAGTGGGCATGGCATTGGTAAAAAAGTATTTCTCATCCTCACGATGGAATGTATAATTGTAGCCAAAATTCAACAAATGTCCAGCATCCTGAAATTTGTGCTGATAGGCAAGTGTTGCCATAGCAGTAGTTTTCAATTCATCTTCCAAGAAAGTCCAAAGACGCAATCGTTGACTAAAATCTCCATTAAAAAATGGCTCATCGCCATTATCTAAGATTTTTTCGGTACCAAATAAGCCCGAAACAGTCAAGGTATTTTGACTATCCAGAAACCAATCAAAACCTGCTTTTGAGTTAAAAAAGTTGGTATCTCGATTACGCTTTAATTGTTGCTTTATGACTGTTCCGTCATCGTAAGTACGGGTCGTATATTCGTTTTTGTTGAGCGTATGCGTGTAAAGATTATCTACCTGAACGAAAGTATTGATTTTATTGGTACGGTAATTTAATGCCAAGGATGGATTGATTTTTGGCGTCATCGTATATTGCGGACGCACATCAGGATAATTGTCTTGACGCTGCCAAAGAGCGCCCAAACCCGTGGCTAAACCCAATTTACCATTAAAACCTTGTCTAATATTTTTCTTCATGATGATATTAATAATCCCTGCACTGCCGTTGGCGTCGTACTTGGAGCTAGGATTATTAATTACCTCAATTTTATCGATGTTCGAGGCGGGAATATTATCCAAACCATACTGGGCATTAAATCCTGTCAAAGCCGTTTGTTTGCCATCTATTAAGATAGTCACCTTGTCATTGCCCCTTAATGATACCTTTCCGCTTTCGATTGTCACACCTGGTACGCTTTGCATAGCCTGCAAAATAGAGCCGCCACTTTGTGAGATATTATTGGCAATAGAAAATACCTTTTTATCCATTTTGGCGCTCACTTCATCGGCTTTTCCTTGAACGGTTATTTCTCCTAGAGTTTGTACATTTTCGGTAAGTTCAATGACAGGTAAGTCCAAAAATGCGGAAAGTTTTCCTACGAAAATCTTTTGTTTGGCTACGTTAAAACCAACCAATGAAACTGTCAAAATATACTCATTAGGTTTTACATTGGTCAAGGTAAACCGTCCTTCCTCGTTCGACACTGTTCCTGTCACAAAGGCGCTATCTTTGGCAGTTTTCAAGATAATATTGGCATAAGGCAATACAGTGGTATTACTTTTATTTCGGATTTGCCCAGAAATACTCACAGACGTAACTTGTGCCTGTGAGACATTTCCAAGCCATAACATCAAGCTTAATAAAGCTAGTTTTTGAATGAGAGAAGTTAATGATTTCATATAAAATTGTTTGGGGGCTTTTGG
>NZ_JBMLSD010000239.1:0-1033 GCF_049240685.1 Flectobacillus sp. | reverse complement strand
TACTTTAGGAAGGTTAATTCGAATATTCACCGACTAATTGTGGATAACAGGACGAGGTAGTCCTATAAATGTAATGCTTTATTTATCTTTGTAGAAAAAGGTAAAATGAACTGTAGTCACTGTGGTAGTACAACAACAAAGAAGAATGGCCATACGCATTACGGTAAGCAAAACTATTTATGTCATAGTTGCAACCGTCAATTTGTAGAAGGTGGACAAGATTGGTTTGTGTCGGAGTCTGATAAAATCCTTATCAACAAATTACTTTTAGAGCGAATCTCATTATCTGGTATTTGTCGAGTATGCGATGTGAGCGAGCAATGGCTTTTAGCTTATATCAAAAAGTTGTATGAAAACTTACCAGATGATTTGAATGCTGACTTGACTTTGCCTGATATTGAAGTTTACTTAGCAGACAGGATGGATGAAGAAATAGCCAAAATAGAGGTTATAAAAAAAATTCGATTGCATTACAAGAATACATTCAAGTCTCAGAAATTGAGGTAATTACAGAAGAGAACTGCTCTTTTGAAGGGAATCTGGTTGATATTGAAAATAACGATTTGTTAGTAAGGGAATTGTATAGCAAAGAGAGAGGTGTCAGGGTGGAGTTTTATGGCATTCAACTAGACGAACTATGGAGTTTTGTTGGGAAGAGGAGCAATAAACAGTGGTTGTGGCTTGCTCTTAACCCTATTAATAGGCAAATTATAGCCTTTCATGTGGGAGGGCGTTCAGCAGACGATGCGCTGCTCTTTTATGAAAAAATACCAGCTATTTTCAAAGGTAGTGCAGGCTTTTTTTCAGACTATTGGCAAGCCTATGTAGAGCCATTTGGGAAAGAGAATCATTTTGGCGTTGGTAAAGACAGTGGCTTGAGAGCTTATATTGAGCGTTTTAATGCAACATTAAGACAAAGAGCATCCAGACTAGTTAGAAAAGCTTTAAGTTTCTCAAAGTCACTCGAAAATCATATTGGGGCAATAAAACACTTTATTTGTAACTATAATCTTGAAAGAAAAGCATTACATTT
>NZ_JBMLSD010000238.1:0-40167 GCF_049240685.1 Flectobacillus sp. | reverse complement strand
TTATTCAACTTAGGCAGGTTACAGGCACCCGAAGCATTTCGCCCATTTTTAGAGGGAAATTACAAAAGGTAAACTAAGGCAAATTCACTCGGCTTCGGGCTTTGGCAAAGTATTTATTTTAAGTAAGTATTAGTGCAAAATTATATTTAAGTTTTTTATCATAGGGACAAGGCAACAGGCACAAGGCAAAGAGTGTTAAAATGTTTTTATTAACCACAGCCATGCTTTTTTCCAAAGCCCACCACCGAAAGCTAATACCTGAATGCCTTAGGCACAAAAATTAAATTCTATTTTGCACACTAACTTAAGTAAAAGGAAAGATTAAATTAATAGTATAGCTTAGGCAAAAAAAGCTTTTATGATTAAGCTAGTAAGTAATCATGTAAGTTTTGTCCACTCAATTGCTACCTTAACTAAACTTTATTTGTAATTTACGATTGTAAAGCTATAACTTTCTGAAATGAAAATAATTTTTCCTCTTTTAACTTGTTTTTTATTTTTTTATTCAAAAACTATATCGTTTTCTCAAAATTGTAAATGTGATCATACCATTACTAAATCTAATTTTTTTACTTCCACTAATCTAAAGGTATTGCCAGGCCAAACGGTGTGTATTGCCGCTGGAAACTATTCAGAAATTCATTTTACTGGCATAGCTGGTGAACCTCAAGCACCTATCACTATCCGAAATTGTAATGGGCGGGTGGTGGTGAAAGGGAATAACAACGGTATGCTGTTTTCTAATTGTAAACATATCCGCTTGACAGGAGAAACAGAGGCAGATTCCACTTTGGGATTTAAAATAGAAGCTACTTCCGATAATTCAATGGGAGTGAAAATTGGAGATTTTAGCACAGATATTGAGTTAGATCACCTCGAAATCGCTAATGTTGGATTTGCGGGAATTATGGCAAAATCTGACCCCAATTGCGATAGAAGCAATTGGGAAGAAAATTTTAAGATGTATAATCTCAAAATTCATGACAATCATATCCATAATACAGGAGGAGAAGGTATATATATTGGAAGTTCTTTTTGGAATTACGGTCAGAAAATAATTTGTGGGAAAGATACACTTTTGGCTAACCCACATTTAATATATGGACTTGAAATATACCGCAATAAAGTCAACAACACAGGTGCTGAGGGTATTCAATATGGATGTTCGCCTGATGCTAAAGTACATGACAATCTTGTTGTAAATACAGGAATTGCCCCATTTGCTGTTTTCCAAAACAATGGGGTTCAAATCGGTGGTGGTTCGGGAGGGGTATTCTACAATAATATCATTCACGAAGTACCGGGTATAGGTCTTATTATGATTGGTGGTGTTGGCAATCAATCTATTTACAATAATCTTATCTATGACACTGGAGACGCTGGGATTTTTTCGGATACTAGACCAAAATCTCCGATAAATACTTTTGTAAAAATTTATAACAATACGATTGCTTTTACAGGTGCCGAAAGCTTGAAAATCTATAGTCCCATTCAATTGTATCAGGTTGTAAACAACGCCTTGTTATCAAGCAAGCCAGGTCGTTTTATTAATGCGCCAGACAGGGTGCAATACTGGGAAGAAAACAATTACATGGATAATGTAATTGGTTCGGCAAAACTTAAAAATCCACAAACTGGTGATTTTCATCTTACCAATACATCACCTCTGATTAATAAAGGTGGAAACGTACCCTTGTGGGAATTAACATCTGACCTCGAGGGAAAACCTCGACCTTTTGATGGTAGATATGATATTGGCTGTTACGAATATCAACAATCTGCTTTTTTTATTTCTGAAGAAAAACAACAATTAGTAGTATATCCAAACCCTTGTACTGAATTTTTGTATTTTAATCCAGTCTATACTTCCTACCAAACAACCGTTTTGATATATGATACAGAAGGGAAACTTATCAAAGATTCAAATGTTGAGGCGTTTAAAGATAATCATTTTCGTCTTGATGTATCTTCGTTAGCTGCTGGAAGTTATTATTTGAAAATTATCATTGGCTCATATTTTGATTCACATAAAGAAGTTCTTTTCCAAGGAAAATTCATCAAATCTCTTTAATCCCAACCTCCTCCTTGACTACTCATCTAAAGTATTTTTCTGAACCATTCGAACTTTCGCAAATCGTTTTTTTAAGCTCAACAATAAAGAAAAAATAGTATTTGTAAAAAGGCCATCAAGAAATTAAACATGAGTCATCCCAAATTTTGGGATTGGGATTACCCTCCAAATTTTCATAAAAAAAGGGTCGGGAAATATATTTCCCGACCCTTTTTTGAGGCTATCATGCTAGATTTAGGTGGTTTGAGACACAAGCATTGAGACGCAAGCATTAGGACGCAAGCATCGAGACGCAAGCATTGCGTCTCTACTTATAGAATCTAAATTTTAACATAATCGCTCAATCACTAAATTAGGGATAACGCCTTTTTGATACGTTAATTCAAAGAAAATTTAGCAATATGCGAAACAATATGCGCCTATTTAGTCAAATAAGATTATGATATTTTTACAAAATATTCCAATAGTCAATAAAGCACCAACACCTATACTACTTCCTTGTGACCATTCTGAGCTATTTTTAGGTATAACTCATCAGGATTAAAAGGTTTTGAAATATAGTCATTCATCCCTACTGAAAATGCCTTATCCTTAATATCCAACATTGCAGAGGCTGTTAGCGCAATAATTGGTATTTTATTAAATTTATCATCATTAAGTGCTCTAATCTGACGTGTGGCCTCATAGCCATCCATTTCGGGCATTTGTAAATCCATAAGCACCAAATCATAGTTAGCTTGCTGAACCATTTGAAGTGCTAATAGACCATTTTCGGCAACATCACTTTCGATATCCCATCGTTTAAAGAATTGTTGAGCCACAATAATATTGATTCTGTTATCGTCTGCTATCAATAATTTAAGACCTTTTAAGCTCGGGTGTTTTTGACTTGTCATATCAGGTTCTGTACGTTTTTTAAATTGGAATGAACTATTTTTTAGACGTAGGTCAAAATAAAATATAGAACCTTCGCCTGGAGCGCTTTCTAGCTGAATTTTACTGCCTTGCAGCTCCAATAATCGTTTCGTGATGGTCAGACCAAGCCCAGTACCACCATATTTTCTGGTAGTTTCAGAACTAGCCTGCGTAAAACTGTCAAAGATAGAATCCCATTTTTCTTGAGGAATACCGATACCAGTATCTTTTACCTCAAAGGTAATGGTAGTATAATCAGTCTCTTTTTTAAGAATAGAAGCCGAAATAATTACTCGACCATAATCGGTAAACTTCACGGCATTGGATACAAGGTTGGTAAGAATTTGTCCAATTCGTACCGAATCACCTTTTACGGCTTCGGGCAAATCATCGTCCATCATTAATTTTAGCTGAATTCCTTTATCGGCAGCCTTTTGTGATAAAGCTGCACGAATATTGATAAGTAAATCTTTCAAACTAAAATCAACCTCTTCGAACGTTATTTTTCCTGCTTCTATTTTATTAAAATCGAGGATATCATTTATTAAAACCAATAGGTTTTCGGCTGAAAACTTCAAAATTTTCAAGTATTCTGCCTGATCTTCGCGTGCATTTTGCATCAACAAATGCGTAATTCCGATTACAGCATTCATTGGTGTTCGAATCTCATGGCTCATAGTCGACAAGAATTGAGTTTTGGCAATAGCCGCCTGCTCAGCTTGTTCTTTTGCCCAGAGAATCGATTCTTGACTTTTTCTTTCCTTGGTAATATCTAAAATCGCACCAATAATTTTATCAATCTTCCCGTTTTCGGTAATAGTAGGCTTACCGATTTTTCTAATAATCTTCTTTTTACCATTACTCAACACCAAAGGAAGTTCTATTTCAAACTCTTCTTGGTTTCGTATTGCCTTGTCTATCGTTTGAAGATAAGCCTCCTTTGCCGTATCATCAATCCAATTGAGGGGATTGATATTTGCAAAGCCCGTTTCTTCCTCTATTTCAAAAATTTCAGTAGCAGCAGACGAATAGGTATTCGATGCGCTTTCTAAATCAAATACCCAACTTGCCGAATGTGTCAAAAGCTGGGTTTCTGCCAACAACAATTGAGTGTTGGCAAGTTTTGCTTCCGCGCTTTTTCTATCGGTTATATCATGCCAAACCACCAAGAGTGCATCCTTTTGATTGAGACGAATAGGATTGAGCGTAACCTCTGCCAAAAAAGTGGTACCATCCAATCGTTTATGAAGCCATTCAAATCGATGATAGCCATTTTGACGGGCTAAAGCATCCATTTTCTGGGACTTTTCTCTGGAAGTCATTCCATCAGGCTGATAATCAGGCGAAAAATGAGCTGGGTGATAACGTAATAAAGTAGCTTTATCCTGACAGCCCAACATTTGAACAGCCGCGACATTACAATCAATTATGCCATTTTCATCAAACACCAAATGTGCATCAGTCGAACGCTCAAAAATGACATTCAGGCGTTCATCAAACAATTTATACTCTGTAATATCTTGAATCACACCAAATACCTTTGGCGAAGAACGTCCTATTACTTTTGATTCTGCAACAATTCTAAACCATTTGTTCAACCCAAGCTGTTTATTGGCTTCAAATTCAAGCAAAAAACTTTGTTGTTCCGATACCAAGGCCATAAGATTTCGTTCAAAAGCCTGATAATCTTCTTCTATCAAAAACCAAGTTCTAACAACATCCCAGTCCAAAAATGCAGACTCCAGTTGTAATAATTTTTGAGCAGGTTGATTGATATAAAACCAGTTTTTCCCAAAATCAAATTCCCATGAGCCTGATTTTCCTAATTGCGAAGTACGCTGATAAAGCGATTCTTCCTTTTGGAGTTCCAACAAGCGTAGGGTTTCGTCGGTAATATCAATAAAACTGCCCACGATTGCTTCTATCGCAAAATCATTGAGTATATTTCGAAAACCGGCCTTCACATAACGGATTTCATGATTGGGAAGTTTTAAACGCCACTTAAAGCTATAGTTTCTTGATTCTATTGTTTGAGATAGCTCTGCAAATACCTGTTGAAATGAATTCAAATCCGTTTGCGAAAGATAGTCATACCAAAAAGTCTCCGTAGCAATAAAATCTGCTTCGGAAAATGCTAGAAGTTTAAGCAAGGTCGGGTTGCAGGAATTTAAGTTTGTATTGGCATCCCAAAGCCAATATCCTACAAAAGTATCTTCAAATATATGATTTACCAGATTTTGCATAAGCAACTGTCCAAAATAATCTTAATGGTAGGAAGTTACTACATGAAGCTACTTGTATATGTCGGAAAGAGTGACTGTAAAGAGAATCATAATAGTAAGGCTAGGCGCTAACTCACTGATATTCAATTATATAAGTCTAAGTTTAAAAAGTGTGTGAGTTACATAGAATCGTGCAAAAATCGTACCAAATAAAAATTATCATTTGACAATAAAAAAGATTTTTGACGATTAACATTACATTACAGCAATTAACCCCATTTTCCTTATCGAATGGCTGAATAATTACTTCAAAAAATTATGATGTGCTTTATCTTTTCGTTTGTAGCAAGAGAGGAAAATTTGGTTACTACGATGACCTTTTTCGGGAATCGTATAGTACTCTTCGCCATTTTGAGAGAAGCTGAGCGCCTCTCCTTGTGGTTCGAGCTCATAAGGTAAGACTATGGGTAGGCGTTGCAAAGCATGAGCTATGGACTCAGCCTCTGACCTTTTCCAATAAAAAATATTCTTGTAGTTTTTTATCATTATCTCGCTTCCATCTGCCGAAATTGAACCAGAGGTAACAAACAAATCTTGTCGAACGGATTTGTCGTCAGATTCCTTTTCTTGAGAGGCATTAAGAATACCCAAAAACTCTGCACGGTTTATCTGGGAGGTGGACTGAGGATATTTGAGACGATAAATATGCTTTTGAGCCTCACGATTTGACACGATAAAAATATCTTTAGTAGTTGGGTCAATCAACAAACATTCAGCATCTTTTCGACCATCTGGGTATTCAAACTCTATGATTTCTATCTGATTTACAGTATCTTGTGATTTATCATTCAACTGTGGCTCTTTTAGTCGATAAATATATTTGGATGAGCGCCACTTAAAGTTATCTCCTGTTTCGGCAATGTAAATATAAGATTCATTTCCTTGTCTGACGACTGCAATATCTTCCCAATCACGGTTACTTATTCCCTCCAAAATAACTTTTTGTAAGCCTTTACCATGATTATCAATTAAGTAAAGAATGTTTTTGCCACCACTATCGTTGTGTACCCAAAATTTATTAGGATTTTTCCATGAAGATGCTATTCCTGAAGCCTCATCGATTTCTTGGTTTTCGACAGCATATTTGATTGGCGTATTCACGAATAATGATGAATCAGAAATTGGTAGCTTTACCTCTCGATGTTGCTTCCTTTCGCAGGATATCAATGTCAACATTATAACTAAATACAAATATTTTTTCATGAAAATATAAATAGATAACTGGTGCGTTCAAAAGATGATGGCTTCTGAAGACTAAAACATCGATAAAGATAACTAGAAAAATTGAGTTGAGACAAAAATGCTTATTGAGTGGAGTGTTTATTAGGTAATTAAGTAAAGAGACGTTATTAGTTAACAGTACATTATTTATTGTAATACATTCATAATCAAAAGTTTATTCCAAACCCTCCCCTTTGATATACTATTAACAAATAACGTTTTTCTACTTACTTAAGTAATCGTGTAGAATTATATTTAATTTTTGTGTTTTAGGGACAAGGCAACAGGCACAAGGCAAAGAGTGCTAAAATGTTTTTTAGTCACGATAGATATGTTTTGCCGAATGCCCAAAGCTGAAAGCCGAAGGCTCAAAAATTAAATATTATTTTGCGTTAATACTTATACAAAATTAAATTAAAGTTATTGTATTGAGGGCGCAAGAGAAAAGGCACTGGGCAAAGCGCGTTAAATTGCTTTTTTTAACGATAGATATGTTTTGCCAAGCTTTAAGCTTTGGAGAGAAGCATTTCTGTGGTTTTTAAAAACATTAAAACACACTTTGCCTAATGCCTTGTGCCTATTGCCTACTATTGCTTACTTTTTGCTTTTGTAGCTGGGGCTGTTTTGGTTGTTCTTTTGATGATAATTGGTTTGGCACTGATTACACCCAAATTACCTACCTTTTGGGTGGGTTCCTCTTTGGCTTTGGGCATATTTATTTTAGTTAAAGTAGCCCTTGGATCTAAATTCTCCGATTGTTTAGTAGAATGGTTTGTATTTGCAGCACTCTCATTTGACACTTTAGGAGCAGGAGTGGCTTTATCAACACTATTCACTTTTTTATTTGGAACTGTGGTGGATGGAGCCTTTTCTTCATACACTCCTTTTCCAGAACGAATCCCATCTTTTTCGGGGAATGTGCCTGGTTTGGGTTTTACAAAATTTGTAATCTCGTTGGTCTTTGAAGCAGCCTGCGGAGTGTTACTCGGTTTGCTGGCTGTTGTGGTAGACTTTACATTGGCAGAAACATTTGAATTTGCGACAGCATTTACAGATACTTTACGTTTATACAGTACATTTTGCCCTTGTAACGTTTCAAAAACTAGGTCAGTAGCCACATTCATATACATCACCTTTTCACGGGCAACGATTTGATTAGTCTTGGTATTTACTACTCTCAGAACAATACTACTGTTGGGTTCAATCAACACCTCTGAACTCTCTTTTATAGGTGTTTTTATACCTTTCAAAATTGTGTAGATTTCATGATCTGGTATTTTGTAAACACCATGAAACGTAACTTTCATAGGTTTATCGCTTACCGTTTGTTGCAATGGAATATTAGCAAAAATAGGGTTCGATGCCGAAAAAAAGACCATATTTGCTGCTATAATAAGTTTTTTCATTTTAATAGATTTTTTGGTGGTAACTGTAGACCACTATTTTTGAGAAACAACTAAGTATATTATTTTAAGGGCTCGTGCCGATAACTCGAAAGTTTGTTTAATTGTGGCGTTTTCTTCTTGAAAGCTTTCTAAAATTTATATTTTTGTTAGTAATCATTATTAATGAGTTAATACGCAAAATAAAATTTAAGTTTTGTGTTTTAGGGACAAGGCAACAGGCACAAGGCACAGAGTGTGAAATGTTTTTATTAACCACAGCCATGCTTTTTTCCAAAGCACACCGCCGAAAGCTAATATCTGAATGCCTTAGGCACATAAATTAAATTCTATTTTGCCCACTAACTTACACTACCGATCAAATAATAGTCACAAAGTAAAGTGTTTTTTTAGAGCTGAATAAAGTTTTCAGCAATATATTGCAATTTATGTACCTCTAAGGTAAAATATCTTAAATGATATTAGAGGAAAAACCAATCGTCGCTTTTAAGTAAATGGGCAAAGTTGTCATGCTGTAGGCATAAGGCAATAGGCAAAGAGTTTTAACATGTTTTTTAGCAAATACAGATATGTTTTTGCTGAAAGCCCAAAGCTCAATAATTAAAATTTATTTTGCGTACAAACTTATGGCCAACCTATTACTTACGTTTCAATCACGATAAAGTCATCACAGACAGTACAAACCAATCGTAATTTAACGGTACACAACACCCATGTTTGTTTCTGTGCAATCCGTTATTTTACAAATACTGGGCAATATTTATCACTTTTAAATTTTATCAAGTTTGCTTCAACTAGTACCGAATCTGACCATTCGAATGTATTTGTGTAAGTAGTAAGTAATCGAGCAGAATAATATTTAAGTTATGTGTTTAGGGACAAGGCAACAGGCACAAGGCACAAAGTGTTAAAATGTTTTTATTAACCACAGCTATGCTTTTTTCCAAAGCCCACCGCCGAAAGCTGATACCTGAATGCCTTGGGCACAAAAATTAAATTCTATTTTGCCCACTAACTTAGGTAAGTGAGCAAAATTAGATTTAAGTGTTTTGTTAACAGCACAAGTCATCAGGCACTAGGCAAAGTATGTTAAATTGTATTTCAGTAACGATAGATAGATTTTTGCCGAATGCCCAAAGCTGAAAGCCTTAAGCTCAAAAATTAAATTTTATTTTGCGTGCTAACTTGATAAATGATTTAATCAACTTTTAATCTATATAACATTTTAAAATTATTATGAAAATCCCCTCTCTCTTTACGCTAAAGGGATACTTGCGCCCTGACTCACTAGATACTACACCAGTTTGGAAAAGTCTGGCTTGTGTGGTAGCAGTCCAAGTCCTTTTGGTTTGTTCGGTAGTAATCTTGTTTGACCAATATGATTGGATTAGTTTTCAAAAAGTCAAATTTTTAGGTATCCATTTCGCTTCTAGTTGGATAGTGGGCATTGTTATAGTTCTGATAGCCTCACCATTCTTGTTTTTTTTCAGAAAATCTAGTTCTCTATTTTTGTGGAGCACGCTTTGTTTTGGATATTTTGTAGCAGAACTACAGCAATATTCTTTTCAAGCCTCAGGCGCACCAACCCTTTGGGTTTTTCATTTTGAAAAGTTTCTTTTTTGGGTTCCTAGTCACTTTGGACAGATTTTAGTCACAATAGTCACATTATCCAAAATCACTAGCGTATTCACCTTATTTATTGCCCGAATCTTAGCTACTATACTTTGGGGAACTCCTGCCATCAAGGGAGCCACCCAACAACAATTTGATTCATTATTCGGAAAATCGTGGGCCACCGAAACTATCGCAAGACCCAAAAGAGATATAGGCTTTTGGCTATTAAGATTAGCGGGATTTGGTTATTTAGGCTTTTGGGCAATTTTGGCATTAGGTCAGCTAGGTGCTAGTCCATGGCCAGAATCCTTGCAATACATGATTAACATGGGCAATGCTAATTTGGCACTTTCGATGAACACCTACATCAAAGAATGGCTCATGATTATGCTTACTTTCTTGGGAGCATACAACATTGGTTTACGTTATTATGTATGCATCGTTTTGGTTGCGGGTCATTTATTTTCTACCATCTTCACCTTACTGTTTTACCTCAATTCATCTAGCACGATTAATTACCGAGACTACCTCCTTACCTCTACCTTTGTTGAGGGGAGTTTATTATCCATTTTCATTTTTGTGATGGTCAAGTACCGTGCCAAGAGGGGCGATTTTAAAGCAATAAAAGAGATTCCTATCAACTTCTCGATTCCACTTACGATACAAAAAATAGTATATACAGCGCTTACCATACTATGTATCGTGATTGGACTCAGCATGTTGGCTTTTCGGATTTGGGGAAATCCAACAGAGGGCTGGGGGCTCATTTTTTCTGCTCCAGACCCTATGCTTGGTAATACTATTACGCTTTTTGTATCATGGGCAGCCATTTGTGTTTTACTAATCAATCGTATTTCGTTAAGACAACATTTTACAAATCTACTTATTTTCCCAATGGTACTAGGAGCCTTCTTAGGCTTGATTTGGATCATATTTGCCGATGTAAAAATCATCAATCAATATGGTATTTTCGAACATATAGATTGGTATTTAGGGCTTTATGCTTGTGTATTCTTGCTAATAGCTGGTCTTTTAAATTATTTAAGAAGCCTGTATTACAAGATAGACTGTGGCATAAATACCTTGAGTCCTTCGGCTACCGACAGTATTCGAGCATTAGTACAAGCATTAGGCGCCCAACAGAATCAATTGATAGGTGACGAAAAAAACCTTTCCCTGATTACGAGTTCTATCGACCAGTATATTGCAGGAATTAAAGGCAGAAAGAGAGGGATTTTGAACGTACCATTTAGCCTATTAGAGCATATTTTTAATACGCTACTTGGAATGAAACCACCTTTTTCGTCGATGCAAAGAGATGAACAAAGATATTTTTTAAATCGATATATTTTTAGAAATGAGTGGCAACGAAAAGCTTCATTCGTGCCGCTTGTATCAGAATTTGCCTATCAGATAGGTCTTTCTTTGAATGCGCTAACACAATTTGCCTTTTACTCTAATCCCAACGTTAGGCACTCAATCGGTTATGTACCAGCCGATGCCCGTGATAGACTTCAAAGCAATGGAGCCTTATTTAATCCGCCGTTCAAGGAGGTCGCCGAGCTAGCGAAATCTCCTGATGATGCAAACAATTTTGAAAGTATACAACCAATCAAGCTACCTGCGCCACGAATATCGACGCCAACGCACGAAGCAGATTTGCCAGAAGTAGTAGATTATTTAATCATTGGTTCGGGTGCAGGTGGAGCCACCGCTGCCTATCGTTTGGTAGAGTGTTTACAGAAAGAATACACCGACTCCTCAGGAAAAATTGATGAACAGAAAGTTCGAGAGGCTGCCAGCAAAATCGTAGTGATAGAACGAGGAAATAGATTACAACCCCGTCAGGATTTTCAGGATAATGAATTGGAAATGATGAAAAAAATCTATAAAGAAGGTGGTTTACAACAAACAAATCAGTTTACTATGACGATGCTTCAGGGCGAGTGTGTGGGTGGCACTACTGTAAGTAATAATGCGGTTTGTTTTGAAATGCCTGAATCAGTTGCTAAAATCTGGAAAGATGATTATGGTATTCCTACCGAAGAAATATTCCTAGAATATGCTCAAGTAAAAAGAGAACTCAACGTAAAACCTCTTAATCATCAGGGGATTAACGAGCTAGTCGCAGAAAAATTCAAGAAGGGTGTTAGCCAGTATAATCTAAGTCAGCCTTCTGCTAGTTCGACACTCAGTGCTCCGAGGGTACTCGAAGTAAATCATCTCGAAAATATTGGAGATGGTAACTGGAATTTGGGGAACAAAAAACTCCGTAAGCGTTCGATGCTCGAAACCTATATTCCGTGGTCAGAGGCTTGGGGTGTAAAGGTAATCGCCAATTGGACAGCCTTACGACTACAAAAAAATACCGATGAGAATATAGCAGACTCTGTAATATTAAGAGCAGACAACGGTGCAATTAGGATTGTAAAAGTAAATAAAGCCGTGATAGTTGCTGGTGGCGTGATTGCCTCTAGCCATTTCTTGATGAGGAGCCAACTCGGTAATAATCAGGTTGGTCAACACATCAGTTGCAACTTCGGAATGCCATTGGCATTTGAATATGACGAACCAATTAAGGCCTTCGATGGAGAGCAAATTACCCTTTATTCTCATAATGAAAAACCAGATAATAAAGTGGTTTTTGAGACCTACTTCAACCCGCCAGCGGCTTTTGCCTTGGCTTGTATGCCTTTCGTGTTTGATCGTCGTGATAATTTTATGAAAAATTATGATAAACTTCTCAACTTCGGAAGTTTGATTGGCTCCGACCCGATGGGCAGCATACAACCTAAAGCCAATATTCTTAACGGCCAAGCCTTTGATTGGGTTTTGAGCGAAAAAGATGTTGAAAATATTAAGTATGCAATTATCACACTGGTAAAACTTGGACAAGCCTCTGGAGCAAAAAAAGTGATAATTCCGACCAAGCCCGGCATTTTACTAAATCTTCAAAATCAAGATGAGGTAAAGGACTTTATTGAAAATTTTGAACAATACCCTTTACAACTAACCGATTTGTTTATGGGTACGGCGCATCCGCAAGGAGGCAACAAAATGGCAAGTGCAAAACATAGCTATGAGCGAGTAGTCGACGAAAATTTTGCAGTCGTAGGTTTGGATAATGTGTATGTAACCGATGCCTCTGTGTTTCCGACCAGTATCAATGTCAATCCGCAGCTTACCATTATGGCAATGGCGTCGCTGGCAGCCAAGAAGATTTTTGCAAAACACCACTAGATTTTTTGGAATACTTAATTGGTAAAAATAGAACTATTTCTCAGGTATTTAGGTAGGAAAAGGTTATTGGCTAGTAATCAGTCAACACTCTTTGCCTTGTGCCTGTTACCTCGTGCCTTAACACATAACTTAAGAGATACCCATTTATTAGGATTTTTGCATAAGCTCCGTAGGTGCGACAGACAGATAACTATCTTGAATTCTGTCGCTCCTACAGAGCTTTTACATAGGTTCATTTTGAGTAAGGTCGCAGTCGGAGACTGCTTCTTATTCGGCGTTCCAAGTTTTTAAACTTGAAACAGCGAGGGTATAGTCTTTTTCACTAAATTTTGTAAAAACAGTTTTAAACCATGAAAAATTGAGTCTAAGACTAAGTCTTGAACTAGTAATCAGTCAACACTCATTGCCTTTTGCCTGTTGCCTTGTGCCTGTGGCCTTATGCCTAAAACTAATTTTACCCACTTACTTATTTAAACTAAGCTTATTTCCCATCTATTGATATTCCTCCTCGTATCTCCTAACATTCACTTAACAAAACGTACACAATCCTAACATAGTCTTAATTCTTAAGTACAATCCTCCTAAAACTGCGATAATAATTTTGTATCCTAATTTCAATAAGAGACATACAATTAAATTATTCAAAATGAAAAAGATTTTTACTTCTATTCTTATCGCCGCATGTTTTGCGAGTTGTACTACTTCTGAAAATGAGTTTTTTGTCAATGAAGATGCCGCAACCTTTGCCGAGGTTGGCTCTATTGATATCGGCGAAACAGGAGCCGCTGAAATTTCGGCCTACGACCCACAGACAAAACGCTTATTTGTAGTTAACAACAGTACCGTAAACAAAATTGATGTCCTAGACTTTGCTGACCCTAGCAATATCAAAGTCATTTCGTCGATAATGGTAGCTTCTTATGGTGGTTATGTCAACAGTGTAAGTGTTAGTAATGGTAAACTAGCGGCTGCTATAGAGTCTACCGACAAGCAAGCTCCAGGCAAAGTAATTGTATTCAATACGACTGATTATAAGGAAGTTAAAGTAATTACGGTAGGTGCTTTGCCAGACATGGTTACTTTTTCGCCTGACGGAAAGTATATTTTATCTGCAAACGAAGGTGAGCCAAATGCAAGCTATAGCAACGACCCAGTAGGAAGTATTTCTATTATTTCGGTAGAAGAAAACTATGCGGTTACTACTCTTGATTTTGCGGGATACGAGGGGCAACTCGCCGCTTTGAAAGCTAAGGGCTTCAGAGTATTTGGACCAAATGCTAGCCTAGCAAAAGACGTCGAACCAGAGTATATCACCGTTGCGGGCGATTCTAAAACAGCGTGGGTAACACTACAAGAGAACAATGCGATTGCAAAAATCAGTCTTGCCTCAAAAACAATCACCAATGTATTTCCGCTAGGTTTCAAAAACTACAATGTTGATGGAAACGAAATAGACCCAAGCGATAGAGATAACGCCATTAATTTTGCAAAATGGCCTGTAAAAGGTATGTACCAACCCGATGCAATTGCCGTATATGAAGCGGGAGGAGTTCCGTACTTGTTTACGGCAAACGAAGGCGATGCTAGAGAGTATGATAATTTTGTAGAAACTCTTCGTATGAGTAATGCAAAATTAGACGCAACTGCTTTCCCTAATGCAACGACGCTCAAAACGACCTCAGCCTTGGGTCGATTAAATATTACCTCTACTTTGGGAGATACCGATGGAGATGGGGACTTAGACGAATTATATTCGTTAGGCGCGCGCTCTTTTAGTGTTTGGAACGGCAACGACGGTTCGTTGGTTTTTGACAGCAAAAAAGAATTAGATACACAATGTGCCTCTGCGGGTCTTTATGATGATGCAAGAAGTGATGATAAAGGTGTTGAGCCAGAAGGTATAGCAACAGGAATGGTAGGCAACAAAAAAGTGGTCTTTGTAGGAATGGAGCGCTCAGATGCTGTGGCAGTTTATGATATTACCAATCCCAAAGCACCTGTTTTCTTACAATTACTCAAAACAGGTGATGCACCAGAAGGCGTCATGTTTATCCCTGCCAAAGATAGCCCGACCAAGAAGAGCTTGTTGGTGGTAAGCAGTGAAAATGATGGAATAATCAAAGTTTTTCAACCAAAAACAATTATGTAATCTAATCATTACCTAATGAATTTGGGGCAACAGGGACAAGGCAAAGAGTATAAAATTGTTTCTTAGTAACAATAGTTATGGGTTTTCGACAGTAGGCTTTGGAAAAAAGCGTGCCTCTGGTTATTAAAAACAGGTTAAAACTCTTAGTCTTGTGCTTGTTGCAAATAAAAAGATTATTTGGTTAAAAATCCTCCAATCTTTCATCAAATAGCTTTGTGCTAAAATAGCTTCTTGTAAGCCCAAAAACCAAAGATTGAAAAAAGAACAAAACCAAAAATTAAAACTGAATATTGCCATTTTTTAGAAAACAGAACTACTTTTCCAGAATCTCCTATCAATACAATTCCACTCCAATAATACGGTAATTTGGCCGATAAGGGTTTTCTTAAAAAATCAATTTGTGCTTTTTGCAAAGCAATATCTTTCTCATAACCATCCGATAAATATTGATAAAACAACTCGGTGATTTGATAAGTAGTGTTATTATCCACGCTCCACAAAGTCGAAACAGTACTTGGAACATCCAAATTGGCAAATCCTCTCGCAAAACTCATAATACCCTCTCCAGTTGCATTCTTTCCAATATTGGTCTGGCAGGCAGATAGCACTACTAAATTTGCTTGCAATTGAGGAAGTATTTGAAGCTCATTAAGGTTAAAAACAGAGTCCTGAAAATAAATTACAGAACCCAAAGAATCGGCCTTGCCATGTGTAAACAGTTGAATAATATCATAATCGGCTACCTCCTTTTTGAAATTAGCCTTAGTCGCATGATGATAGGTTAGTAGATTTCCATTAAAATGCTTTTTTTGAATATTTTCAAGAGTATGATCTGAGTTATAAAGCTTTGCAACATTGAGCCTCTCATCAAAATTAACTGGGGCTATTCCTAGAAGTTTAGTACGCCCAATACTCACGCGATTTGTATTTTTAAAATATACATTGGCAGAATAAGCGTAACTAAAACTGTAATCTTTCACCAAAAAATCTGAAATTCTCCAATCAGGCAGTAAAGACGCCATAGATACAAAATAATTGTCGTGTGAGACGATAACACGACCTTTTGGAAGATGAAATGGCTCAAAAAGATGCTTGTATAATGCGTAAGAAACCTTTTTGAGTTGAATAAACTGCTTTTTTGTTGTACTAGTTTGAACCTCTAACAAGAGCTTTTGGTAAAGATTGACCGTATTCAAATAAGAATGAAGAGATATCTTTTTTAAGTGTACAAAATCAGAAGTTACAGACACAGCATAAACGGCTTCATTTCCAACAAAATATTCTAAAAATGACTGATTTTGAGCTTTTAGTTTAGTTTGAAGTTCTTTGAGCGAAATATAATGATGGTTATATTTCAGTTTTTGGTAAGTAGGATTTGTTTTTTCTGTAGAATCAATGAGGTTGTTATATTGATCTTTTGCAGCCAATAGTTTGAGTGTTATTTGCTGAAAGTTTTTCGAATTGGCCGCAGTTCCAGAGAGCTGTTGTTTTAATACCTCTATCTCAAGTTGAATTCTTTGTTTTCTAATTTTAACTTCATACGGTAGCTGATTATTAGCCTCCAAATCACTCAGCGCATCCAACAACAATATAGCTCGACTTTTTTCTATAAAGTAAAATGCTTTTTCGAGGTCCTTGAGTTGGAAACTAACCTCAATTGCTTTTTCGTAAAAATGATGTGTATTTTCTCTCCAAAATAATTTTGAATTTATTTCGGTATGTTCCTTGCGCATCAAGTCAATAAGACTGTCTGTTTGTAGCTGAAAATATTGTACTTTTGCAAGATTTTTCTTTTCTAAAGAAACCCTAATTCGATAGTCAAACCAATATAATAACTCTGATTTTTTCCCTTCAAACAGTTTAACACTTGAATGATAACCTAATGCGCGGGCTGCTTTAAGGATGTATACTTCTGCTTTCGGAAGCTCATTTTGTTGTCTGAAGTTATCTGCCTGATGTAAATAATATTTCCCTTTTTCGTAGGCGAGCAATGGGGATGATTCTATTTGCTTGATGAGTCGATGATATAACTGGGTAGAAGCCTGAAAATCGCCTTGTTTCTGAAAGCAAGAGGCTAACATATTATCTGCCTCGAGGTTGTCCAAGTGGTATTTTAGTCGTACCCGCACTCCTTGCGCAAGATATTCGCGAGCTTTTGAATACTCTTTTGCTCTCAAATAGTACTCACCAAGGTTAGTAAACACATACAAATAATACATTTTTTTGGGATGATTCAAGCTAGCTTTTCGTAGCCTCTCCCCTATTTCCATAACCTCCTCAATAGGCGCATTTAGCTTAACTTTTGCATTCATCAAATTGGTCAGCAATCCTAAATACACTTCCGTATCGACTGTCTTACTAGCTTTATCCACACCCTTGGTACACCATTCGATAGCCTCCTGATAGGAACCATCCTCTACCAAGGTGCGAGAATACAAAGTCCAACTCTTATCTACAAATTGAAAGTTTCGTTCTTTGTTTTTTTCATAAATGATACGTCTTGTAGAAGGAATATCATGTAAGAAAAACCATTGGTAAAAGGCATGAATATACCATACATAGGCCCATTCTTTGTCAGGCAAAGAACCTAGCTTATGCCAGCGTTTGGCTCGTGCAACGCACAACCGATAGGCTTCCTCTATATTTTTCTGATCTTCTAATTGAAGGAAAAGTTGCTCTGATTTCTTAAAGTAGGACAATTCCTTCTGTTGGCTTTGGAAGGGCGCCTTCTCTAGCCAAACTTCAAAAGTCTTAGCGGTTTCAATTAGACTATATTTAGCAGAAAATGAAAAACAAGGACAATTTATTAAAGTAAAAGTGATTAAAAAATGTACAAATCTGCGCATATAATCTTTCTTCTAACACAAATACGATGAGTTATCCCGAAAGATAGTAAAGATTATAGATAATATGACATGAGGAAAACAAAAAAGGTTATACCAACCAAAAAGTTGGTATAACCGTACACTCAAATTACACATAAAAATTTATAGTTACCACAAATCTTCGATTAGCGAGGAGGTGGTGCCAGCGAACCAGAACCTGTGCTACCGCCAGTCACTCCGGTGCCATCCTCTCCATCGACCAACAGGTGAAGGAAGTTCATATTTTTTACAGAAGAACCTGCCGTAAGTTTGACAAAATGCGGATGGGTTCTGAGATATTCCTTTTTCTCAGTGCTAGTTTTTGGAACATAGTTATAACGATAGTTCAAGGGTGTAGTCAGCAGTTTCTCAAGCGTCATTCTTGGGTCTAATTTTTGGAAAGCAGCCAGAATACTCTTGTAATTGATATGATATTCTATACAGATTTCCTCTCCCATGAACATCAAACTTAAGTCCATAAATTTTGTAGTCCAGCTTTGACCACCATCTGCACTAAATTCAACAAAGGTATTATAACGGCTGTCGAATCCCCAAGTTTTTACTTGTTGAAACTTCATAAAAAACTGTTCATTGGGCGATTTAGGAATCAAAAAAGAGTTTTTCTGAACAATTTGAACTGGGTTTTTCGGATCAGGCTTCACATACACATAAGACTGATTGAGGATACTATAAAATGTCTTGGCATTTGCTTCGGCTTCAGGACCCATATTTGGTGGAATCTTATCCCCCGAAGGAATCAAGAATGACTGTACATTGTCTACTCCGAAACCATCATAAGGAAATGAGGCAGTTTCAACATAGTTTTGAATGTAACTTGGACAACAACTCTGTCCTGAAACTTTGAGACTTACCCAAGTCAGACAGAAAAAGAGGGTTAACGTTGAGAATTGTGCTTTCATCTATGAAATAGGGTAAATTATGTAATCTTACAAAATTGAATTAACTTATCAGGCTTTCAGCGATTTATCAGGGTCATTTGGCAAAAGCAAAGGATGCGGTCTATTGAAGAGATTTTGAAAACTCCAGCCTACAATCTATTGCTAAAACCCAAAGTGGATAGAATCAAAGCAAACAAACTATCAATACAATACATTAATAATCAGAAACTTATAACCAAACTTATTAAATACTATTTTGCAAGAATACTTGGATGAGAAAATTATTTATATCAAATCAAAATTTATTGGAATCAAAAAACCGATTTCTATATCAAATTATTTAAGTGTAAGTACGAAAACGTTATTAGTTAATAGCATGAAAATATTATAATATACTAATAACCAATAACTTAACATTGTATTTTACCTTTAAGATACTATCAATTTAATCTTTCCTTTTACGTAAATTAATTTAATAGATAAATAGCATTAGAAGCGTTTCTTTTGTCTAGGTACGATAGGCATTTTAAAGTAAATTTCTTAGAGGTAAATCTAGTTATTTGAATTTACTAATCTTTTGATTATTAAGTTAATAATCAAAACAAAATTTATTTGTAAAGCATTAGGCGAAAACACAGCTATTGTTAATAAAAAACAATTTAACACGCTTTGCCTTATGCCTTCAATACAGAACATAAATCTTATTCTGCACGATTACATACTTCTATAATTTTATATTGCATCTACAAGAATCAAAATTTGAGGTTGAATAGACATCCTCCAGTCAGTAACTGAAGGATGTACACGATTACCTAACCACTAATTTAATTGTTGTATTTTCAATATTTTTGTTCTGTATTCCAAAAATCTAAAACCTGTTTTTCAAACGATGTTTTTTTTCGCCTCGCAACCCCTATACGATGCCCATTTGACATCTCCACCTCCTGATCTGCGCGTTTGTAGTTACGAATATGATTCAAATTAATGCAAAATGATCGATGAACTCTAAAAAACTCCTCTGAATGAATATTATTTGTAATATCCTTGAGTGTACGCGCACACAAAAACTTTTTGCCATTTGATAAGTAGATAATAGTATAGTTCTCATCACCTTCCAGACAAATAATATCGGCATAATTGATAGCTACCTTGTTTCGGTCAATGTACAATTTTGACGAGGATGTGGTATTTATATTCATGAGCGTATAAAGTTTAATGGTATTCAAATTGACTATATAATTGATTATATTTCGTTTGATTTGGTTTTCATTAGTATTAGTCGGGAGATATAATTGGAGGTAAACAAATGATTTTAAAAAAAGTGGTTTTTTTCTTAAAAAAGTTTCGAAGTAATTGATAATCAAGCTATAATATTTTGAAAATATTTTTATCCTCCAAAGAATCTTAAAATTCAACATCTAACAAATACCCCAATCTAGGAAAAGCAACTACCGTTCACTTAATCCTAAAAAATTACTTGGTAGGTATATCTAAATTTGACTAAATTTCGAGCTCGATTAACCATACGCTTTAATATGTGCTACTATTCCGAAGATTTAAACTATGATTTCATTCTCCTTTAAAAAACTCTCAGACAAAGACCTTGTGATTGGTTTACAAACCGACCCTTTGCAGAGTCGACGCTATGAAAATATCCTGTACGAAAGATTTTCGAGCCTAGTGAAATTAGGTATCAGAAAACATGGGCTAAATGAGGAAGAATCTATCAATGTGTACTCTGATACGATTTTAGCGGCCATAAAGCAAATCAAAAATCAGAGTTTTGAGCAGCGTTCAGAACTTAAAACATTTATTTTTAAAATATTTTCGAATAAATGTGTTGACCAATACCGAAAAACTACGACTAATAAATCAACTGGGCTTCAAACTATCGATTTAAACGATTATTCGGCGATTATCCCTGATAATCAAACAATTCTACAAAGTTTGATACAACAGTCGGAAATTCAATTGATTTACCAAAAGCTAGAGCTAATAGGGCAAAAATGTCAGTTGCTTCTCAAACTTTGGAACGAGGGTTTTACCGACGAAGAAATCATGGATTCTTTGGCCTACAATAGTACAGATGTAGTTAAGTCATCGCGTCAGAGATGTCTTTCAAAACTTAAAGATTTAGTATTTAATTCAACACAAGTATGAGCAATCATTTAGCATACATTGAAGATTTTTGTGAAAACCGACTTTCTAAAGAAGAAAACGCTCAAGCCAATCAAAGAATACAGAGTGACCCTTCTTTTGCCAAGGATGTGGCTTTTTACTTACAAATGCGACACTTATCTGAAATGGAAAGAAAAGAACGCCTAAAGTCTTTGTATTATTCACTTAAGCAAAAACAGAAAGGGCGCATGATACGGTTGGTAAGCGTTGCAGCGGCGGCTGTTGTCATTATTTTAACTGGTATTCTCTTTATTAATCAAACTCCGACTCCAGAGGAATACGCTAGGCTTTATATTAAAGATAATTTGAGCACTTTACCCACAACCATGTCTGATCAAAATGATGTCTTATCTCAAGGGGTAAATTGTTATAACGAAGGAGCTTTCGAAAAAGCACTTGCACTGTTCAAACAACTTACAAGCAATACCCAAGCCTTGGAGTATCAGGGATTATGCCACTTGCAACTCAAACAATATCCGCAAGCCTTGAGTGTTTTTGGAAGAATTGCGCAAAACAAGGAATTATTGGAAAATAAAGGAAAGTTTTATGAAGCAATTACCTTATTACAGATGGGTCAGAAAGAAAAAGCTAAAACTATCTTCATTGAAATTACAGAAAGTAATGAAGATATTTTTGGAAAACAGGAAGCAGAGGAATTATTGAAAAATTGGTAATCGAAAGGTAAAATTAGATTCATAGGTTCGTTCGTGGGCTTTCAATCAAATGACATCTAAAATAGTAGGACTATTTGCCTAATTCCTAATAAGTCTAGTCTTTGATAACACGAGTTACAGCTATCTTTTTCAGCGAGCCGTTGCATGCAACGGCTCTTTTTTTGTCGAAGTAACTCCCTCAGAAATTTGTATTCTTCAGTAGCTTTTGTGTCCATTGTTGTTGCCCAACTTGTAGTTTTAAGATGTAGATTCCCGTATTGAGCTTCAGATTACTCAAATCCCAAACAGTTTTTTGCTCCTGATTTGCTCTAAGGTTAATGTTTTGTTGTATTAGTTCTTTTCCCTCACTGTTATAAAAAATTAAGTGAGCATTCCCTCCTATTGCGGATAGAATATCAATGCTTAGTTCATGTTGAAAAGGATTAGGATAAGCCTTAATAAGGCCTTGTTTTTCGCCCTCCAAACCTGTTATCGTAACCTTTTCTTTAAAAACAAATTCTATGACAATGGCTTTTGAAAAAGTAGGTAATATTATTGCTCCTCCGCTCAGGATACTATTAAAATTGCTTTGAATAGTTGTTTCTCCCGTCAAAACATTCCAAAATTTAAGGTCGTAAATACCTGCGGGGATAGTCGTTAAATCAATTTTTACTCCCGAAATATTCTCTTTATTTTGGTTATCATATACCACCAAATACGCCCCCTTGTCAGTACTCAGTCCCAAGGTAGTCAGACTCGAATTATTGGTATTGATAACAGGGTTCCAATCTTGAAGTTTTTTTTCTTTTACGAAATCTTTACTTTGTAAAAACTTAGCAGGAATTGCGAATAAGTTTGCCCAATCTGCTGATTTATAGTTATCCCAAAGCCACATCAAATGTGGAACTCGCGACAAGATGCCCGTCCAGATGGCAATTCTTTGGGTGTCAAAAGGCACATCAGCGGTATTTACATCAAGTCCATACTCTCCATTGATAATCCCTGTTTTTGTGAGGGTTTCTTTAAAATGCTTATCTTGTTGATTTTGAACAGGTAGCAAATTGGTATTGTATAGGTGATACTGCACATTATCAAGTCCCACAAATTTATCCATAGCCACACATTGCTGGTCGTCGGCACTGGTAGTTACGACATGATTAAAAGGGTCTATGGACTTGATATACTGACTCATTTCGTCATGCCAAGTCAATACGCCCGTTTTCCATGCGGCAGACTGATTGGGATGGTTTCCTGTAAATTGTACCTCATTGAATAGTTCCCACGCATAGACATGGGAAGAATAACCCCAACGAGCAACCACATAGCGAAATAATTTCTTGATTTGTTGCTTGGCAATGGTGTTATAAAAAAACTCCTCTGCTTTGTTTAGGGGGCCACCCAATGCAGCATTGTATGGGTTGTCACTCCAATTGGAATTAACATTTTCTGAAAACATACCATGTTGTAAAAGCGTCAATTGCAAACGGATATCCCGTTTTTCGGCATGGCTTAAAATAGAATCTTGCATGGCAGCCGCTTGCTGGCTGTACTTGCCTAATCCGCCAGTATAACCATCGTTTTTCCATTCAAGTGCTTGACGGTTGAATGGCACTTGCCAATATCGTACAAAGTTGGCACCTGCATTGGCTAAGTTTTCAAAAATAGTAAAATAGTTCGACTGAGAATCCCATCCGACATTGATGCCAAGTGGGAAATAAGGCTCACCCGTTTGATGACGATAATGTTGCCTCGAATCTGTATCTCTTTGAATAATCCCTTTTTGAGAAGAAGCTTTCACATTAAAATAATAAGGGATAGTGCTTTTTTGACCCTCTGCATCCTTCAAAGTAAATACTACTTGGTGCTGTCCAACTTGATTTGAAGCATAGCGCCAGCGCCAAGCTTGCTGGGTAGAATCTATACGCCATTGAGAATTTTGATAGAAACCTTTTATCCAATAAAAACAAGGAACATTTTGTTTACTCCCATCTGGACGTGTAACTACGGCATCCACGGTTACTTCGTCAGGGTTATAAGGATTTGTAAAATCTTTGAGCGAAACAAACTCCGCTTCAATTTTTTGATTTGTTTCAGAAGCAGTATTCAACCAACGAGGTTCGCTCAAAGCTTGCGTTGGATCTATGACATAAATCTGTAGGTTTTTTTTAGTTATCAAGCCAAGTGTATTTGTCACCGTCAGTTGCGCTTGGTAGTTACCTGATTTATTAAAGGTTTTAGATACTTGTTTTCCACTTAGTTGACTTCCATCCGAAAAGCTCCAAATATAATTTAAGGATAATGCATTTACATCATAAGATTTGGAGGCATCAAATGTTATACTTTGTCCTACTTGTACTTTCGAGTTTACCTTCGATAAAATAACTACTGGCTCATCATTGGGAGATGCACTATTATACAGCTTTAACTCGTCAAAATACGCTTCGGCCTCGGCTTCATTATCGACAGATAAAGCCAGTTCTATTCTATCAAATTCTTGATTTTGAACCTTTGACAAATCATATTTTCCTTGTGTCCAAGTGTTTGGATTCGGCATAAAGGCATATTCATTAACCCAATTTTCAGTCATTACGGTATTTCCGTTCCATAATTTGAGATAGACACGTCCTTTCGTTGAGCTTCGAACCCATAGACTTAGGACGTCTTTGGTTTGCGTATTGATTTTTTTACCAAAAGTAAAACTGACAAACTTCCAATTGCCTGCTTCTTTTTTGTAGTAACCCACCTGATTAGTCGTATTATTCTGCTTGTCGGGATTATTGACAACTTTGGCATCTTTTCCATAGTAAAAACTAGGAATTTGTCCTCCAACTTCAAAATTGGCAATAGTTTGGGCAAAACCTTCGGTAAGGGCTAGTAAAATGACTAGCCCGAAAATGAATACTTTTCTCATAAGCTTTAGGAAAAAATAGAGACGTTGCTCACAACGCCTCTACAACAGATTTTATTTAAACTTCACCCCTTCGGTCACGCCTTTCCATTGGTCTGTACGGAATGGGCAAGCGGGGAAACCTTCTTGATTGAACAGGTTAGCATCTTCGGGTGCATCTGCCCAAGCATAACGCACCGAAGCAGGTTTTGCGCCTTTTGGATGGTAAACTAGTACTTTATCTCCCTGAATTTCGGCTTTTGCGTAGTAAAAAACTTTGTCTTCACCTGCAATTTCAAAACCTTTCAAGTAACCAAATTTATCTTTTATCATTAAGCCACCACCTACATTTTTGAAAGAAATTGTTGCCTTTCCTTTCTCAAAATTAACAGAAGCATACATAGGCCCAGCCGAAACGATATTCAACCCGTAGGTATTTTTTAGTGCCTCGGCAGCTAACCTTTTACCAACATCTTGTTTGTTGGTTGGGTGAATATCTTTGGGATTACCAATATCCGTTGTAACAGCCATACCTGTTTTTGGCAGGCTCAAAGTCATCGTTTGGGCTTCTCTCAACTCTGCCCAACCACTTCCTTGGTTACTATTTTGGTAAGAGCCAAAGCTTGAAAGTTGTACAAAATAAAAAGGAAATTCGTCATTCCACAGTCTGCGCCAATCGTTAATCAATAGTGGAAAAGACTTGCGGTATTGGTACGAGCGACCCGCGTTGGTTTCGCCCTGATACCACAGAGCACCCTTGATGGCGAAAGGCAAAAGTGGCGCTATCATGCCATTGTAAATGTAGGTTCCGATATTATTGCTCGAATGTGCAAAAGTGTGCTCCTCAGCAAAAGCGGGCATTAGTTTCCAATTATTACCGCCCAAAGCCACCTTTTGCTTTTCTGAACTCACATACAAATCATCTGCATTTCCCATCATACCCACACCATACCAAGAAGGCTCAATGGTTTTATTCATTTTAATCATAAGGCTATTGCTACCCGCTTTCCAAGTATTAGCAGGAACCACAATTTTACGAATTCCTTTCAAAATTCCAGAGAAAACGAGCTTTCCATTGATATATACCTGATTTTCTGAAAAACTTTCTGCTAAACCCAAGGTGGTTACTTCGCCAATCATTTCGGCGGGAATTTCTACCGTTTTAGCTATAAACCCATTCCCACGCCACGCCCAGATTCCTTGCCAATCCCATTGACCGATGGCACTGCCCGTATGCCATTTCGAAAAATCATAACCAGGTTTTAGGTACTGCTGTTCGTCGGTAAGTGTGATAACTGCTTTTGGATTTCCGAGTAATTTTTCTTTAATACTTTCTTCCAAACGCATATCTGCCTCTTGCCAATTTTTCGGAAGGTTTTGAGCATAGGGTTTTAGTTCATCGAACATCTCCATTCCTTCCTTACTAATCCAACCTTCTACCTGCGAACCACCCCACGAGCTATGCAAAAGTCCTATTGGCACACCTGTTTTTTGAAAAACCTCACGAGCGAAGAAATAACCAACTGCCGTAAAATCACCCACATTTTGACTATTACACACTTTCCACTCACCCGATTTCAAATCTGTTTGAGGTTGTGTTGTAACTTCATGTTCTACAAAAAAATGACGAATTTTAGGATAGTCGGCGTTTTTCTTTTCGTTTACAAAATTATCTGCCTGCTTTACAGTCCACTCCATATTTGACTGCCCCGAGCAAAGCCAAACATCGCCAATCAGCACATCGTTGAAAGCAATTTTTTCGCCTCCCCCTTGAACTTCTAGCGTAAAAGGCCCACCTGCTTCTAAAGGAGAAAATTTCACCATCCACTTTCCTTCTTGGTTGGCTTGCGTAGTTTGCTTTTGCCCTGCCAAAGTCAACACAACTGACTCATTAGGTTTGGCCCATCCCCACACAGGAATTGGCTTTTGGCGCTGCAAAACCATATAATCAGTAAAAACTTTGGCCAATTTAAGTTGTGCCAATAGGGACTGAGAGGTCAACAGCAGACAAAAAAGAAATAGTTTTTTCATAGAATATTTATCGGGTAAGATTGTTTGGGGGAAGTTACTAGTTAATTGGGTATCCTTTATCAGAAATGAGAACCAGTGTTTCACCATCGCTAATTTTTGGATAAACATAAAGCTAGCACATTCTTTGAATTTATTTATGTTATTCTGCCGTTATCCGCTTGATTAATTCCATGCATGCACGTGCATTGTGATAAGGGCACTTCCAAAAACCTACTTTATCCTCAGTTTCCATCAAACTTCCATCTTCATATCTTCCCCAAATCCATTCACCTTGATTTTTATCAATGAGATTTTGTTGCACAAATTCCCAAGTATTTTGGGTAGCTTCAAGATATGCTGGGTTCTTGGTCAACTGAAAAGCATTGTAAAAACCAACCATAGCCTCAGCACTTACCCACCATTCGCGATGCGTATCTGCATGATGAGAAACGGGGTTATATTCATGTATCAAACTTCCATCTGCTTGAATCCCACTTAAGGTAGCTTTTGCCATTAAGATAGCTTTTTCTTTGAAAATATCTATCCATTTTTGGTTGCCTACTATTTCAGCAGATTCTTGTAAAAGCCAAGCAGCTTCGATATCATGACCAAACGATATAGCAGAGGATTGAATATGCCATTCTGCATCGAAAAACAAATTCAAATGACCTTTAGGATTGATAAAATGTTTGTTAAAAATCTCTAACAAATGCTCAAGCTTTGAAGCCAATCGCGTATCCTTCCAAACCAAATAAAGAGATGCATACGCCTCGATAATATGTAAATGCGTATTCATAGTTTTGGGGTCGTTGCGGTCTTTTTCACTTAACCTCAAGTCTGTTAGAAGTTGCCAATCTTGTGAGAAAGCTTCCCAATAACCACCATTGACAGTATCAAAACTATTTTTTTCAATTAACTCAAATAGCTCAATTGCCAAATTTAGCGCAAGTTTATTTTGTGTAGCTTTATAATATGTTGCAAAAGCATACATCGCAAAAGCCTGTCCGTAGATTTGCTTTCGAGTATTGGAAGGATTTCCAAGAGCATCCACAGCCCAAAAAACGCCACCGTGTTGAGTATCCCAAAAGTAATTTTTCAGATAATCAAAAGCACGTTGAGCCAAAGTAAGATACCTTGGCTCGTGGGTAAAATGGTAGGCTTCTGAAAAAGTCCATAGAATTCTGGCATTCAACACTCCTCCTTTGATAGCGTTGGGGTCTATTTGCCCTTGGTGGCTCATTTTTCCAATAAATCCACCATTTTTTGTATCTACGGTATAATTTTCCCAAAAAGTCAAGATGTTTTTTAACTCCTGAGATAACTGTTTTTTAAATTCAAGCATTTATAATAGTGTTAGCTTTACTTTGTTATGATGTTTGGTTTTCTAATGGCATAAAGTCTTATATTATTAGTTACCAGAATGATTAAATCACTCAGATATCAGTGATAAAACGTAATTGTATATTGTTGATTATAAATACAATTCAACAACCGATATACAGTTAACCAATAACTTCATTTTACTCACCACTAGAAAACCGAACCTTCCTTACTAAATTAAAACCGCTTGATTTGATTCAATCAGTTTTGTTAAGGTTTCGACAGAAGCTGCCGAACGGAAACCATCCTCTGGCGTATTTATCACGTAATCTAATAATTGCTCAATGGTAGATATAGCTACGTGCATACGAGTGTCGGAGGAAGCGTAATAAATAAAAACCTTTCCATCTTCATCGGCAATCCAACCATTCGCAAAAGCCACATTGGATACATCCCCAACTCTTTCTTCGCCTTCTGGTGCGATAAAATAACCGCCAGGTTTATGAATTACTTTAGTCAAATCCTTCAAATCTGTCAGAAATACATACAAGACATAACGCAGACCAGCGGCAGTATTACGAACGCCATGCGCCAAATGAAGCCAACCTTTTTCTGTTTTGATTGGTGCTGGCCCTTGTCCGTTTTTCACCTCATAAACCGTATGATAACGTTTTTCGTCTACGATAAACTCTTTTTCAATCACTGCATTTTCCATAGAATCGGCATAACCAAAGCCAATTCCTCCCCCTGTTCCTGCCTCGATGAAACCATCTTGTGGACGTGTATAAAAAGCGTATTTGCCATTCACAAACTCAGGATGAAGTACCACATTGCGCTGTTGCGGCGAAGGCGTAATCAAATCGGGTAAACGCTCCCATGTTTTGAGGTCACGCGTGCGAGCAATGCCGCATTGGGCAACTGCTGAAGATTCATCACCGATTTTGGCATTTGGGTCTTTACGTTCGGTACAAAACAAACCGTAAATCCAGCCGTCTTCGTGCTGAACCACACGCATATCATACACATTACCGTCAGGATTTTCGGTTTCGGGCATGGTAATCGGGAAATCCCAAAATTTGAAATTATCAACCCCATTCGGACTTTCGGCAACTGCAAAAAACGACTTACGATCTAAACCTTCTACACGTACTACCAACAAATATTTATCGTCTAACTTAATAGCCCCAGAATTGAATGTTGCATTGATTCCAAAACGTTCCATCAAAAACGGGTTGGTTTCGGGATTGAGGTCATATCGCCAAAAAATTGGTGTATGCTGTGCTGTCAGGATGGGATATTGGTACCTTTTATAAATACCATTTCCAAGCTTTTCGGGTTCATTTTCTCTGGTTATTAACGCTTCGTAATTTTGTTGAAGTTGCGCTAATCTTTCTTGAAACAATGCATTCATTTTCTTTCATTTATATTTGTTAATACCTCGTAAAAACGTTATTCGTTAAATGTAAACTAGTTGGTAGCGATAGTTCCCTCCACTAATCTTCGATTAAACGCCCTCATTTCCAATTCTTTTGTAGTCCTTGCATGCAAGGTCTCTAGGGTTAATCCTCTAATTTATCCCACCATGTTCGTTTTAGGATAAAACTTACCACCAGCATGATGCCCAAATCGATAGCCAAAGCCTCGTGCATTCCTAGTACCCAATACATAGGAAGTAAGGTAAGGCATAATTGAGAAATGATGCCCAAAACCACATTGAAGGCATCTTTTTTAAAGTTTTTATTAGCCTCAAAATCAGGATTTTCTACCTTGACAGCTTCTAATACAGGCTGCCAAAATCCCCAAGGTTTGACAGTTGTGTAAAATTTCTTCAATACCCTAGCGTCTGTTGGTGGAGCTGCCAAAGTGCCAAGAATAGAGGCAGTCAAAGAAATTACGAATAACAATGGCCACCAATACAATGGTAGACCCGTTGTAAAGTAGGGCATTAATAAGGCTGCCAAAATACCCGCTGCCATTCCCCAAAAGAAACCATTGGCATTGAACCGCCACCAGTACCATTTTAGGCAATTGGCCGCTACATAACCGCCGTACAATCCACCCACAATCCACTGCAAAATGTCATTGACGCTTTTTGCCATGAAGCCAAGAACAATACCAATAATTACGACGACCAAACCAACAAGGTAATTCATCTGGATAGTCTTCTTGGTACTAGCCTGTGGATTGATGTGTTTTAGGTAAATATCGTTCACGATATAGGCTTGGGCGGCATTGAGCGTACCGCTAAATGTACCCATAAATGCTCCCATCAAACCCGTAATCACCAATCCCAAGATTCCAGCAGGCATGAAGGCATTGATAGTTCCTGGCAACAATAACTCAAAATCATAATTGCCCGTGGCATCTTTTACATTGAGTTGAGCATAATATAAAAGTGCCAAAACCGTCAAGCCAATAATCATAGAATAGCGAATAGGCAACAATATAATACTAACAAAGCCAGTCATTTTACTCGCCTCTTTTGGGCTTCGGGTACTCAAAATCTTTTGCATATCATAATTTGGTGCCGGTCCTGCCAAAGAAGCAAAAACACCTTTGAGCAACATCATAGAAAAAAATATTCCGAAAATACCATAGCCGTCAGATTCAATTTTTTGGTGTACTTCTGGTAAGATAGGCTTCCAATCCAGACCTAATTCCCAGCCAAAAAATGGCGTTTTCCAACCATTTGGCAACACCAAGCTTTGTCCTTGTAAATGACTCATCGCAATAAAAGCAATCGCCATACACGCCAAGGTCATAATGGCATATTTGATTACATCGCCCAATACAATACTATGCATACCTCCCAAAACTGAATAAAAGGTAGCAATTAAGGTAAATACCACACCATAAAAATGAGGGATGTACTGTGCAGAAACCTGAAAAGGAATGTAGGGCTGTACAACCTCCCAAGGAATAAATATTTCAACGAATTTTCCTAAGCCTACAAATCCATAAGCCAAAAAACCAAAGCAACTAATTAAGGCAAAAGCAATCACAATAATTTGAGACGCCTGAACACCCTTTCCCTCTGTTCCAAACCTAGTACTCAGCCATTCTGCGCCTGTATTGGCATTGCTTCTTCTGAGCCATTTACTCAAAAACATCATCATAAATACCTGATTAAAAGATGGCCAAAGCCATGGAATCCAGATACTTTTGAGACCATACACAAAACACAAACTCACCATCCACATCGTTCCGCTGATATCAAACATATCGGAGGCATCGCTTAAGCCAAGCATGTACCAAGGCAAAGACTTCCCTCCCATCAAATAACTGTCTTTATTTTTCTTGGCTTTATTTTTCATATAAAAGCCAATGAAAATCATGGTTAAGAGGTAGCCAACTAGAATAAGTATATCGATTAACTGTAATTTCATTCTCGCTTTTGGGGGTTCTTTGGGCATAGTATTAGACAACTATGCTTTAATGAAAGAGATAGAAAAAGATTATTAAAAAATAGCCATAAGTAGGAAAACGTTATTAGTTAATAGCATATTGATTTTTTGAAGATATTCATAATCAAAAGGTTATAGGCAAATTTTGCCTCAGACATACTATTAATTTAATCTTTTCTATTACTTAAAACTCCATATCCTTGTGAAAATGCTATTTCAAGGCTTTCACCTGTTTACTAAATAAGGTTTGAGGTAAACGATAGAATTTGACAAAATCTGGAGCACTTGTATGTCCTTTGTAGGGACTATAAAAATGGTCAGGGCGCCCGTTTCGCCAAACCAATATATAACTCAGGTGGGAATCTTTGATACTATCCCAAACAATGGATGTCCACCAGTTATCCACTGTAATTTGTTCAAGTCCCATTTCGGTTACGGCGGTAAGCTTATGCTTTTTCTCAGCAATATTTTCTAACGTGTGCAGCATACGAGATAATTGCTTTTTAAACTCATCATTTGATTTTGGTGCATCACGATGATAGTAGTCAAAACCCACCAAATCTACCACATCATCGCCTGGATAACGCTCCAAATAATGAGCCTCTGTCTCGAATCTGTCGGTCGAATAGGCGTATAACAAGTGATGTAACCCTTTGGTATCTTTCAAATACGAAACAGTATATCTCCATATTTTTTTGTATTGCTCAGGCGAGCAAAAGCCTGCTCCCCACCAAAACCAAGAACCAGTATGCTCATGAAATGGTCTGAAAAGTACAGGAATTGGCTGCCCTTTGGTATCTTTCAGTGAGGCTAAAAATACCGCTACTTTATCGAGCCAAGAATTATACGTTTGTAAAGCCTTTGGATCAGAAAAGATTTTAGCAATTGTAGAATCCGCCTTATCCCAAGAGGTTTTATTGGGGTCTGTTGGGTTATTCAAGTGCCAAGAAATAGTATTTAGTCCTCCTCGTTGATGTGTAAGTTGAATATCTTGACGGATTTTGCTGAAAGGCACACCGTCGAGGTTATTTACAGAATCAAACTCTATTTTCCCTAAATCATACCCAATTACCGCAGGGAAATCTCCTGTAACGGTTTTCACATCCGAGCGATTTGCATCGCCTATCCAGCGGGTTTTATCGGCATTGAGCCCATACGCCAAGGCGTCTTGCTGTCCAAACATAATGCCCTTCTGTCTTAACTTCCAAAGTTGTTGGTAAAGATGAAGAGTAGCTGGAGTAGCCTTGGTATCTATAGGCGCCAACTGGCTGAAGCCCGAAAAATGGATGGTTAATGTTCCAATCAAAAAAAATAAACGCTTGTACATAAACTAAAATTTAAGTTAAGTGAAGAATGATTGGGCAATTTACGGCCTTTTGAAGGAATAAATGCCCAACATTACTGCATTAACCATTTTTTTCGGTTGATATAGATTGATATTCTGAAAGGGTTCAATTGGATATACGGAATTAAAATAGATGAATTTTCCATAGATTTTCATCTTTGTTTTTCTTCCACGATAGTACTTATATTGTATTGAGTTTTTCGGAAAAAACGCTTAAAACTTCGTTGAAAAGTTGCATTATTTTCTCTCATTGACTAAGACAAAATTACACTTCAAATAGAACTAATATATAATACAATTTTATCAATCTATAACACTGAAAAAACAATTCATGATAGCAAAAGAAGATTAAATGTGATATTATAAGCATATAAATAGTAATTTTTGATTTTTATATTTCATTATTAAGTGTAAAAATCAAAAGAATGAAAATAATACCTTTTTAACACTTTTATAAAACAAAATAGACATAAAATCAAAAGCCACCCCAAACAGAGGTGGCTTTTTTGATTTGAATAAAGAATCAACCAAATCTTATTTTACCAAAAGAATATTATCGAAATAAATTGTTTTGCCATCGTCATGAATTTGGAATACGAAATCATTGATAACTGGCATAGTCAAAAATCCTGTTGCTGGAATTTTGAAGTAAGTCCAAACATTAGCAGGAATGGTCACAACCTTATCTGTTGCCCAGTTGATTTTGATAGAAACCTGACGGTCGATATCAGCCCCCTTTGCCCAGAATGTCAAGTAATTTACTCCTGCTGTACTAACACCAGCACTTGAATGTAAGGCTAGTCCTCCCCAAGAACCGTTATAGGCAGCTTCAAGTGAGCGTGTTCCAGTCCATACGTTTTTGGTAGAAGCCGTAAAGTCTCCACCCCACGACCAGTTGTCGATACCGTCGGCGAAGCCATCTTTGAAGAAACCATAGTTGTTATCGACACTTACCAATTCCTGTTGGGTAGTAATAGTACCAGAGGAGTTCGTAATCGTAAGTTTAGAGCGAGTCGAAGTAGAAGCAGGCATTTCAATCACCATTTGTTTTTTGGTTTTAGAAATTACCTTTGCTTCGGCCGTAGACCCTGCCAACACAACCTTCGTTACATCGTTAAGATTGTTTCCTTTTATCGTAACCTGAGTACCCTTGGTAAAATCGGTATTGGACAATTCTGTCACGATAGGTAAAGCAATTACTCTAAATGGCACAGCTACGGATTTTCCGTATTTATTGGTAAAAATAATTTTTTGAGTACCTCCAAACGCCGTGTCTGGCACACGAAAAACGATGGCATTATCTGTATTAAATGCAGGGTTGAGAGCCGCCGGAACATTGCCATTATCAAAAACAATTGTTCTCATTTCTCCTAAACCTGAGCCCGTTAGTGTCAATACCGAACCACCCGAAGCCGAATCTGGGGCAAGTTTATCTGCCACAGGCACAGCATTTACAGCATCATCGCTTGTACAAGAAGATAGCCAAACCGTTCCTGTAACAAAAAGTGCTGTCGCTATTTTAAAGAATGTATTTTTCATATCAATAAAAGATTTTTAGTAATAGTCTGGGAGTTTTGTGGTACAAAACTCCTCGGTTATGGCTTGCTTATATTCCTACTTATAATAAGGAATAGCAGGTTCTAACAATTTTGGATTTGACACCGTTTCGGCCTGAGGTATAGGCAAGTACAATTGAGAAGCCGATGATATCGATACTTTCATCGAATTGATTGTGCCATTTCCATTATAGATACCACGTTCTTGATTAGCCAATAATTGCTTCGCTTTTTCAAAACCTTGGCGCTGAATATCAAACCAGTAGTCACCTTCAAAAGCAAACTCTACTCGTCTTTCTTTTAATAATTGATCTTTTGTTAGAGAAGTCACAGGTGATAAGCCTGCACGCGTATGTACTTTATTAAAGGCCTCCAAAGCTGAGGCATCTGTTGTACTTGTACCTGCGCCAATAGTTGCTTCTGCATAAATCAACAAAACATCAGCATAACGGAGCAAATACGTACAAATATCCGTTGATGTTCCGTTGACATTTTCACCGTTTGAACCAGGCCCTACGATATACTTCAAGGCATTGGAACGTGTTGGCGTCTTGATTTTGGTGGCATCATCGGTGCTACTTGTCCAAGTAGTGTCATATTTAAAACCATTCGGAAAGTTTACATTTGTCCAATCAGTACGTGTAAAACCGTGTTCCATTACCGACCATCTACGTCTTTTATCGCCCGATTCATAAGAGTTTAACACATCTATCGAAGGAATAATGGCCGACCAACCCGCGCCTGTAGTTGGCTTTAGTAATGGTGCTGGGCCGACATAGGCTTGGATAGGGTTACCAATAGAATACCCTCCAGCAGCTAACCATTGCAAGGCTACCAAAGATTCTGAGTTATTGTTCATTTTGGAGCTAGTAAACATAGCCCCGTAATCCGACACAAGACTAAACTTCTGAGAATTCATTACCTCAGCAGCTTTTGCTTTCGCATTAGCATAGTCGTTCATGTACAAGTATACTTTTGACAACATTCCTTTGGCGGAGAACTTGGTTACACGACCAGGCTGATAAGACGCCTCTGGGAGGTTTTGTTCTGCATATTGTAAATCTTCTACCACAAAACGTAATACATCTTTTTGGAGGTAACGAGGCACTTTGTAGTCTCCTGAATTAGCTAGTGCTACAGGGTCAGAAATTATAGGTACATCACCAAACACACGTGCCAAGTAAAAATAGGCCATTCCACGCATAAAGCGTGCTTCGGCTACCCCCTGAGTCAAAAAGCTAGGATCGGCCACTTGAGATTTTTTCTGTTCGAAAGTCTGAATCAAAACCGTTGCATTGCCCGCCACTTTGTAAAAAGCATACCAAGAACGAGAAACCTGTTCGTCGGTAGACTGTACCGTAAAGTTGGCAAATGAATTGTATTTGGGGTCGCCAGTATACATATTTCCACTCAATACTTCACCAATGGCATGGTAGGCTTTGTCTTGCCATTCGTACCAAATCGTATTATACAACAAGCCTGTTGCTGCATTTACTTGTGCCGCTGTAGTGTAATAGGTATCCAAAGTTGGACCGTTTTGTGAAGGTCTGTCCAAAAAGTCCTCTTTACACGAAGACATAAGTCCAGAAGCAGCTAATAATAAAGCGATTATATTTTTTTTCATCTGAAAATTCAAAATTAAAATTCAAGGATTCTGAGGTCTAAGCATTTTTATCATGAAAAGTTTTTTCATGACAAAAAAACAGTTATCTCTTACTAGAACTCGAAGTTACCTCCAATAGTGAATGTACGAGGGTTTGGATAATGTCCATCATCCACATTCATATAACGAATATTATTGTTGAACGAACCAAGCTCTGGGTCATAGCCTGTGTACTTGGTGAAGGTATACAAGTTTTGCATCGACACATAGAGACGAGCATTGGTCAACTTCGCCTTTTTAATCAAATCTTTTGGAAGATTATACCCAAACGAAACATTCTGAATACGTAAGAAAGAACCATCCTCCACAAAACGGTCAGACACGCGGAAGTTGTTGTTATGCCACTGATTGTAACGAGGTAAAGTAGCGTTGGTATTAGTAGAGGTATATCTATCCAATACGGTAGCCAACTGATTCCAATACGGATTGGTCATACCTTCAGTCAAACGACGTGTATAATTCAAAATCTGTCCACCTTGACTACCATTCAAGAAAATAGAAAAGTCGAAACCTTTGTAATTGAATGTATTGGTGATACCATAAGTAAAATCAGGATTAGGATTACCGATAATAGTTACATCTTTTGAGTCGATTACACCATCACCATTCAAGTCTTTATAACGCACATCACCCAACCATGTACCTGTTGGTTTTACATCCAAACCTTGTTTTGCACCGTCTTTATTCAAGTCTTCCATCGTGCGGAACAGGCCATCTGTCACATAACCATAGAAAGTACCTACTGGCTGTCCTACCATGGTATTCGTTACCAAAACGGCATCTCCATACTCTTTATATCCACGAATCGAAGCAGAAGCGTCATTCAATTCGTTCAGGATATTGTTGTAATGAGAGAATACAAAGTTGGTTTTCCAAGAAAAACCATTTTTCTGAATATTATAAGTTGTCACACCAATATCAATACCTGTGTTGGTCATTTTTCCTGCGTTAGTCCAAGGAGAGTTAATGTCGTTCCAAGCCGTTCCTAAACCAGAAGAAACAGGCAATTGCGTTTGTAATAACATATTGGTCGAAATCTTCTTATAAACGTCCAAGGTTACATCAATACGTTTATTCAAAATCGAAAGGTCAATACCACCGTTGTATGTCACAACCGACTCCCAAGCCAAGTTTGGATTTCCTACGTTTTGAGGGATACCCCCTGCGCCATAAGGTGCCGTCGAAAACAAACGAATATTAGTAGTATAGAGGTTATTGCCTCCAACGCTAGAATTACCCACGGCACCAACTCCTGCTCTTAGCTTGAGGTAACTTACCAAGTCCCATTTTTTTGCAAAAGCTTCTTCCGAAACCGTCCAACCTACCGATGCAGCAGGGAAATAGCCATAACGTTTGTTAGGACCAAAACTAGCAGAACCATCGCGACGAAGTGAGGCGCTAATAGAGTAGCGGTTATTATAAGAGTAATTTACACGTCCAAAATACGACTCCATAGCCCAAGGGTATTTGCCCCCTCCGATAGATTGAGTAGTACCACCCTCACCAGCATTCAAAGATTCAAGATTGAGCGTTAGGTTTTGTCGAGAAGCCGTAACTTGGTCATAATTAGACTCTGAAACTTCATGACCAACCACTGCGTTGATCCAGTGCTTGCCAAAACCTTTATTGAAAGTCAAATAGTTTTTCAAAGCCCAATACAAGCTCGTACCACGATCTTCTACCAACTTACTTGGCGAAAGAATAATCAAACCTGTATTTTCATTACGAACATAAGGTTGAAATGCTGAGTTTTGACTCATCGTAAAGTCATAGTTCAGCTCGTTACGTAAATTTAGATAATTAGTAAAATTAATTTCTGCGAAAAGATTCCCAAAAGCCTTCGTTTGAATAGCCGTCACCTTACGCATTTCTGCCAAGGCAACAGGGTTGTTGGGATTACCAAAAGTAGCACCACCAATCGAGACTACCGAAGCGTACTGTCCATCAAAGCCTCTTACAGGTGACGCAGGGCTATTATACAAGCCTACGCTAATTACTGCATCTGAGCCATCGGTCAAAGTTATACGTTGGTTCGAACGAGAGAGGTTTACACTAATACCCGCCTTCAACCAGCTCTTAACTTGTTGGTCGATACTGGCGCGCAATGCAAAACGCTCGAATTTAGAACCGATAACCGTACCCGTTTGCTCAAAGTTATTTAAAGAGAAATAATACGTTGTCTTATCTGAACCACCCGAAAATGCCAATTGATGATTACGAATATATCCTCTTTGGAAAATTGCATCTTGCCAATCTGTACCACGCCCCAATACTTTAGGATTTCTGAATTCGCCCAAGGTATCCAAGTTGCCAGCACCACTATTGCGAATTTCAGGAACCAAAGAGTTGAAATAATTGGCATATTGTTGTAAATCCATCAATTTCAAACGTCTTGGTACTTCTTGCATCCCGTAATATACATCATAAGAAATTTTTCCTTCACCACTCTTTCCTTTTTTCGTAGTAATCAAAACCACTCCGTTAGCAGCCAAAGCACCATAAATTGCTTGTGCCGAAGCATCTTTCAAAATATCAATGGATACAATATCATTCGAGTTAAGTGCGGCCAAAGGACTCTGTACCGACTGACCAGCCATACCGCCCAATTGGTCTTGCGAAATACTACTTCTACCACTCAGGATGGGTACTCCATCAATTACATATAGCGGTTCGTTACCGTTCACACTTGTAATACCGCGCACACGCACCGACACCCCACCACCTGGCTGTCCACCGTTGCTGGTTACTGTTACCCCAGCTACTTTACCTTGGAGCGCTTGATCTACCCCAGGAACTGGCAAATTCTTGATGTCTTTTTCGCCAATCGAGGCAATAGAAGAGGTCACCTCATTTTTCTTGGCGGTACCATAACCAATCACTACTACTTCTTGTAGATTTTTGTTATCAGCAATCATGGAAATATTGATGGTAGAACGTCCATTGATTGCGACTTCAGTAGGTTTGTATCCAACAGACGAAAACACTAAGGTTTTACCAGAAATAGCCACTTTGATAGCGTACTCACCTTTCGCATTGGTGGCAGTTCCACTCTGGACTTCTTTCACCCTTACAGTTACACCAGGCAATGCCTCACCCGACTCATCGGTTACCTTACCCGAAACTGTTCGTTGTTCCTGTGCCAAAGTAGACCAAATGCTACCCAAGAACAGAAAACAAAAGAATAGTAGTTTTTTCATGTTCATTATTATCTGAGAATAAATTATTGATATTTTAACATAACAAAATTATATACCTCAGCTACGAATAACATAATACTATTTTATCTATTTATAACATTAAAAGAACTCTTTGTAAAAAAACAATAGACTTATTTCAATATTAACTTAAAAAAAACAGGACTATCAACAAAAAAATACAAATATTTATCTATTTTTGACAAGATTATTCAATAAAAATATCTCCAATTAACAATACTTTTTTATCTTTTATAAACAATATTATTATCCAAGTATTCTTTCTTTTTCTTTAAAATTATGACTAAAATTATCCGAGAAATTACGCCACTGACACAAAGTGATTGCTTTACCTTTTTTTCTAGAGTAAAAAAAGAGTTCAACTTTCCGCTACATACGCATGAAGAGTTTGAAATCAACTTTATCATGAATGCCAAAAATGCCAAGCGTATCATTGGTGACCACTCCGATAGTATTGATGAGTTGGAATTGGTATTGGTTGGAAGTAATTTGCCACATGCTTGGTTTACCCATCAGTGCCAAAGCGAAGAGATTCATGAGGTTACCATCCAGTTTCATCGAGATTTATTTGATGAAAAATTCTTGAAAAGAAACCAGTTGAGTTTTATTCGAACTTTATTGGAACGTTCTTCCAAAGGTATTCTGTTTTCGCCCGAAACAGCGCTAGCCTTAAAGCATCGTTTTTTGAACTTACATCAAAAAAGTGGCTTCGATTCGGTGCTTGAACTAATGTCTATTTTACATGATTTGTCGATTTCGAGAAATATGCGAACACTCTCAAATACTTCTTTTTCAAATGAATCTTTGTCCTACAACAGTCGGCGCATTGAAAAGGCTTTTGAGTATATGCAATCGAATTATGACAAAAATATTACGCTTGAAGAAATGGCAAAATTGGTAGGAATGACCGAAGTTTCATTTAGTAGATTTATCAAAAAACGTACTGGAAAAACCTTTGTAGATAGCCTTAACGAAATCCGAATTGGACACGCTTCTCGCTTACTGATTGATACTACGCATACTATTGCAGAAATATCTTACCAAACGGGTTTCAATAACTTGTCCTATTTTAATAGAGTATTCAAGGCTCGAAACGGCTGTACTCCCAAAGAATTTAGAGAGGATTTTTCAGGAACAAGAACCTTTATTTGATTTCGGATTAGAATTGCTTTCCAAGAAACTAGTGGTTCAGTACTATGTTTTGGACTAGATAAGAACATATTTTTTTCCAAAATCAGAAATCCCAAATCCAAAATTGTTGGAAATCCTTCGTACAGC
>NZ_JBMLSD010000237.1:0-1116 GCF_049240685.1 Flectobacillus sp. | reverse complement strand
CAATAGCGTCCTAAACGATTAAAAAAGAGAGAAAGTTATTTGTAACTCAAATTAGCTTTGAGGTTGCACAACAAACAAAACTTTCTCTCATGTCAAAAATAACTTTGTTTGCCCAGATTATAGGTAAACTAGATAGTAGAACGTTTAAAAAAGTAACTGAAAAGCATCAAGGCGATAAGCACCAAAAAGGGTATAACAGCTGGACACACCTTGTATCGATGCTTTTTTGTCAATTTGCCAAAAGTCAATCGGTACGCGATATCAGTAATGGTCTACGCTCAGCAACGGGCAATCTGAATCATCTTGGCGTTACCAAAGCGCCGTCCAAGTCTAGTATCAGTTATCAGAACAAACATCGAAGCTATGAGATCTTTAGAGACTACTATTTTGAGTTACTCAAAAGTTTAGGACAGCAAGCGGGTTTTAAACAAGTGAAGTTCAAAATCAAGAGTAAAATATTCCTGCTCGATAGCACAACCATCAGCTTGTGTCTATCCTTGTTTGATTGGGCAAAATACAAAACGGCCAAGGGAGCTGTTAAGATGCATACGCTGCTTGACTTTGATGGTAATTTACCTGCCTACGTAAACATATCCAATGGCAAAACAGCCGATAATAAAGGAGCTTACGACATTCCACTACACAAAGGGAGTGTAATCGTTGCAGACCGCTTTTACAACGATTTTCACCTGTTAAACGTTTGGGACAGCAAACGTGTATTCTTTGTGGTGAGGCACAAAGACAATATCCAATACACCGTTATAAAGGAAAACGAACTACCTGAAAACAAGCACCCACACCTATTGAAGGATGAAATCATTGAACTTAAAAACGAAGGATCAAGAAGTAAGTATCCTAAACAATTACGCAGGATAGCCATTTGGGATGATAAAAACCAACAGGTTGTAGAACTAATCACCAACCAATTTCATTGGGTTGCCAACACCATTGGTGAACTTTACAAAAGCCGCTGGCAGATAGAAATATTCTTCCGAGAAATAAAACAACTCTTACACATCAAGACGTTTATAGGTACAAGTGAAAACGCTGTTTTGATACAAATATGGACGGCCTTAATTACAATACTTGTATTAAAAGCGCTAAAGGCAATGGCTA
>NZ_JBMLSD010000236.1:0-10903 GCF_049240685.1 Flectobacillus sp. | reverse complement strand
TACTATTGATTTAATATTTCCTAAAAAAATGAAAAAGGTACGATGTGAATCATTTGTTCACATCGTACCTTTTTCTGGTAAATGTCTTAAAGCTTACTGATGAATTTTTGCTTTCAAGAAATTAATCAACACATCCAAACCTAAGTCGAAGCTATGATTGTTTGGGATTACGATATCAGCCACCTTTCTATAAGGCTTAATAAATTTCTTATAGGTTGGGTTTACGTGATTTTTCCAGCGATACATCACATCCATCAAATCGTATCCTCTTTCTTCGGCGTCGCGTTTGATACGGCGATTAAGTTTGATTTTGTTGGTGGCATCAATAAATACCTTCAAATCCAGCTGGTTGGCTACTTCGGGGTAATGGAATACAAAAATACCTTCAACAACCACAATTGGGGCGGGCTTAAAACATAACATTTTGGGTGTTACGGCCTTATTGTTGAATGTGTATTCCTCTTTGTGTACTTCCAAACCTTTTTTCAACAGCTCAACATCGTGGGCAAAAGCCTCTCCATCAATTGATTCAGGAAGGTCAAAATTTTCAACACCATTTTCATCCTTAATTTGAAGATGACGTGGGCGATAATAATTGTCTTGAGAAATCAAACAAATTTCATTTTCTGGAAAAGCCTCAAGCAATCGCTTCAGGAACAAAGTTTTGCCTGAAGCACTGCCACCAGTAATACCTACGAGATACGGTCGTTGGGGAATAGCCATTGATTGGATTAATGTTAAAGAAAATTTACTACTAAAATTCGGCCCAAACGGGCGATGAATCATGCTTATACACATAAACTCCCCCAGCCGATAGAATAGTTTCTTAGAATGGGGGAATTCTGAAAAGCGCTGAATGAAGAGTATGGAGTAATAAATCTCCATCCTTTTTCAATGCTGACTATGGTATATTTTGGCAAAGTTCGTAAAGATTCACGACTTTATTTTCGTCCTGTAATAATTTTCTTGTCTAAAGCTGTCCAAAGTTGATTACGATAAGTATCTCCAAGAGGAATAGACGTTTCGTTATCCAAGAAAATTTGGTTGCCTTCTACAAAATCTATTTTGCCTAAAGAAATAATATAAGAACGATGTACCCGAAGAAATAAATCGGGAGAAAGCGCTTCTTCAAGGTCTTTTACATTGAGTAGGGAAACAAATTTTCCTTTGGTAGTATGCACAGTAACATAATTACCGAGACCTTCCACGAAGAGTATGTCGTTGAGTTCTATTTTCTGAATTCTACTTTCAGTTTTGATAAAAACATAATCATCTGCTACACCAGCGCGTTCGTTTTCGGAGCTTCGTTTCAGAATAGACTGTGTTTTGTCTATAGCTCGCACAAAACGTTCAAATGGTACAGGTTTGACAAGATAGTCGATGTTATGATATTGATATCCTTCTAAGGCATATTCCTCGTAGGCTGTAGTTATAATGAATCGGCAGCGACTGCCCGCCAATTTCATGAGTTCAATGCCTGAGAGTTCTGGCATTCGTATATCGACAAAAGCTAAATCAACGGCCTGAGTTCGGATTAGTTCGAGTGCTTCAACTGGACTTGTAAAGGTGGCTAGTAAGTTTAGTTGAGGCAAACGCTTGACATAATTGCTTAATACATCAATGGCGGCACGTTCATCATCTATAATGATACAATTCAACATTTAAATAAAGTATTTAAAGTACTAAGTGTAGCGTTACGCTAAAGAAATCGCCCTCGTCACTAGTGGTTAGTTTGTGCCTATTAGGATAGGCAAGAAGTAAACGACGGCGGGTATTGCTCAAGCCAATACCTCCTGATTGTTTTTTAGCTTCGGAACACTTTTTATTATATGTTTTAAACGTTAAGTGGTTTTCCTTTACCGAAATTTCAATCGAAAGTGGATGATTAGGATCCATTAAATCTCCAAATTTGAAAGCATTTTCGACAAAAGTTAACAGTATTAATGGCACAATTCGACGGTACTCTAAATTGCCATTTATGTCAAATTGAACACATAACTGATTATCAAAACGTAGCTGATTCAGCTCGACATAATTTTTTATTTGCGCTACTTCTTTACCCAAATGAACTTTTCCTTCTTCGTCATCATCTTTTATGGCATAACGCATAATTTCAGAAAGTAGCATAATCCCACGAGAAAGATTTTCAGAATATTGAACAGACTGTGCGTAAAAGAAGTTTAGGGTATTATAAAAAAAGTGTGGACTGATTTGTTTTTTAAGACTAGCAAGTTCGGCTTGATTGATGGCGTCGTTCAAGCGTTGATTTTCTTGTTGATCAAATTGTTGTTGTTTTTGTTTTTCCAATAAAAGTTGAGCAAACCCATAGCTTATTGCCCAAGAAATAGTAAATGTATAAGTGCTAACCTGAAACCAAAAGTTTTGTTGACTTGACCACAAAAAAGAATCTAAAAAATGGGGTAGCAGGAAACACTGAACCAACCAATTCCATGCAACAATTATTCCAAGTGATAGGATAGCTCGTTTTAAAAACCATTCTTTCAGACTTAGCGTGGTTTGATTAGTAATGATATATTTAATTAAAAAAGTAAAAATACAAAGCTTACAAACACCATGTAGTAGGAGTATTACACTTGATTGGAGATGGTAGGGTACATTGAATATGCTATGATATACAGTCCCCTCACTAAACATGTATAACAACCATCCCAAAAGATATACCCAAACAGGCCTCAATTTGTTATTCATTCCCAAATTTACCATGAACTTATGCACAAATCCTCAAAAAAATCATCATTTTGAAAATTTCATAACCTAAGTTAAGAGACTCTATTTATTTGGCCTTATTTTAAGAATAGCTTCATACAGAATTCTGACTTGTTGACCCTCTTTCTAAACCCGTCCGCGTAAATAATTTTTAGAATTGTTTATAAATATTGAAATTTGATTTCCAAATAAAATTTGGTATAAGTACACCTCAAAAGCATTTAAAGTTTATAGTCTCTACTCCTATTTTCCCTTCAAAGGACTCACTTGTTGAGTCCTTTGTAATTTATAGCTATCGCCAATTTGGCAATTTCCTTCTTACTTCCTGTAGCTTAAAGAAACTTACGAGCTATCTTTGTAGTTAAGTTTAATAAACGATACAGATGAGATATTAATTCTTATCGAATGGCATTAGTATTTTTGCCACTAATTTCGAAAAACAATCATGGGCGATTTAAAAATCAATAAAGAAGAAATTCTCAAGGCTTTATCGACGGTTCCTGAACCAGATTTGAAAAAAGACCTCGTTACCCTCAATATGATTAAGGATATTGAGTTGGGGGTGGGTGAAGTTCGCTTTACCGTAGTACTCACAACTCCTGCGTGTCCTTTGAAAGAAAAAATTAGAAAGGACTGTGAAAATGCCATTCACGAGCTTGTAGACCCCAATCTGAGAGTGGTGATTAATATGACTGCCGATGTAACCACTACACGTTTTGGCAATTCTACGTTGTTGCCAGATGTCAAAAATATTATCGCAGTAGCTTCGGGTAAAGGCGGCGTAGGTAAGTCTACAGTAACAGCCAATTTGGCTATGGCACTCAAATTATCTGGAGCCAAAGTTGGTATTATCGATGCCGATATTTCTGGGCCTTCTATCCCTGTAATGTTTGGGGCTGAGGATATGCAACCAATGGTTCAGCAAATCGATGGCAAAAACATGATTCAGCCAATCATGCAATTTGGTATCAAAATGATTTCGATGGGCTTTTTGGCACCACAAGACAACCCTGTGCCTTGGCGTGGGCCAATGGCTACTCAGGCTTTGCGTCAGTTTTTTGGCGATACGCATTGGGGCGAATTAGATTATTTATTAATTGACCTTCCTCCTGGTACTTCCGATATTCACTTATCATTGGTACAGCTTGTGCCCGTAACTGGTGCGGTGGTAGTTACTACGCCACAAAAAGTAGCTTTGGCCGATGCTACCAAAGGATTAATGTTCTTCAGACAGCCACAAATCAATGTGCCTGTGTTGGGTGTTGTCGAAAACATGGCTTATTTCACACCAGAAGAATTACCAAACAATAAGTATTATATCTTTGGAAAAGATGGTGGTAAAGAATTAGCAGCAAAATACGAAACCGAGTTGCTCGGCTCAATTCCTTTGGTACAAGGCATCCGCGAGGGAGGCGATGAAGGCAAACCAGTCGTGATGGGAGAATCGATTATGACAAAGGCTTTCAAAGATTTAGCTGAGAATGTGGCACAACAGGTGGCTATTCGTAACGCTACAATGGATAAAACTACTCCTGTACAATTGAAAGTGTAAGTTATAACTCTACAAAAGCTAAATTTCCTAGTCTCTGTCATTATTGGTATCAAATTATTACGATATTTGTATAATAGATATTTGATATAGGCATAGAAAATTCCCTAGCTTATATATTTTTGGTCAAATGACCATCCAACCAACTTGTTATAAAAGAATGGATACAACGTTTGAGAATTCTCTAGCAGACAAAGTAGAATCGGCACTCAATAAGATTCGTCCTTATTTGGTAGCTGATGGTGGCAATGTGGAAGTGGTCGAAATCACAGACGATTCGGTTCTTCGATTAAAATTTGTGGGCGCATGCAGTTCGTGTTCGATGTCTGCCATGACTTTCAAAGCTGGTATAGAGGAAACCATTCGTCGTGAAGTTCCCGAAATTGCTCTTGTCGAAGCGGTAGTGGATTAAACCACTCGATGCTTTGCCAAAAATATACATAGCCCTTGCAAATTATTTTGCAAGGGCTATTCGTTGTTTAGGAGCAATAATCTATTTCGGATTGGGGATTTGAGATTTTACAAATAGTCCCTGTTTATAGATACTTCCGAAATCAAAAATCCGAAATCCCCAATACTTAATCATTTACTCAATAATACCGTATGAAAAAAATTGCTTTACTATTTGCCTTCGTAATTAGTTTTGTACAGTCTCAGGCACAGGTACGTGGAGGTATTAATTTCCATAAAGGAACTCTCAAAAGCGCCTTTGCTTTGGCACAAGCACAAAACAAACCTCTTTTCGTCGAAATTTATGCGATTGGTTGTCCTCACTGTGAAAATTTTAAAAAGACTTTTGATACCAACCCCAAAGTGGGGGCTTTTTACAATAAAACCTTTATCAATTATCAGTTGGAGGTAAACTCTCCTGAAGCAAGGGCTTTTCGCCAAAAACATAATATCTATGTATTATCTACGCCCCTAATGAGTTTTTGGAGTAAAGACGAAAAATTAATGCATATCCAGTCGGCTGGTGACGAGCAAAACAACGATGCCTATATCATCAACATGGGTGAGCGTGCCGTCAATTCACAAATGCAGTCAGCATCATGGAAAAATTATTTTCAGCAAGGCATGAGCGACGATAACTTTTTGATAGAATATGCCTACAATTGTCGTTTGCTTTGTGATACTACCGACAACCTTGCGGCAATGCGCACGTATGCGCAAAAACAAAAACCAGAGGTTATGTCTAGCCCCACCAACTTTTTGGTTTTACAGAAAATCATCATGGATGACGAAAACCCCTTGTTTATCCACATGATGAATCATTTGGATGAATTTAACAAAAAGTATGGGGCACAAAATGTAAAAGTTACAGCCGAAAACATTGTCATGTACAGCTTGTATTGTAGTCGTGCTCAACAATATTCGCCCGAAAAATTCACTCAAATGAAAGAGTACCTCCGTCGTTTGGGTATCGACGAGCAATCGATTCGTGGACGCTTTGTCTGGACCGAGTCAACCATCCTTTTCAAAGTAGGAAAAGACCTCGAAGCAGCCAGTTTGATTGATGCTTTTTGTAAAAATGTTAAACAAATCGACAAAAAAGATGCCGCATTCATTGAGAATTTTGTCAAAACAAAAACAACCAACACAGCAGCTCTTGAAAAATTAGACTGGATTTTTAAGAAAAAATAGGTTGATGCTTTTCGCGATAAGCACTACGCTGTAGGCAAAATGATGAAAGTCAATGACTCACTTTGCCTACAGCTTAAAGCCTACAGCAGCACACAAACTATAATGACACACTTTGCCGCCGATACATTTTATTGCCTCACCTCCCCAAAAACCCTACTGTCTCGCCTAAATTTGCTATATTGCACGCCAAAAATAGCATTCTCTTCAACGTTTAATCCCGATGGCTTTATCGGGCATTTCAAGCATGAATATAGGTATCTTCTTTGGCGGACCCGCTCGTGAACGTGAAATTAGTTTTGCAGGTGGTAAAACGGCGATGGAAAACATCGACAAATCTCTTTTTACGCCAGTTCCCATTTTTGTAGATGGCACAGGCAACTTCATCATTCTCAATGAGTCTTTGGTGTATTCGAGCTCAATTCGTGATTTTTATCCTCCAAAATCTTATCAAGGCGATTACACGATATACTCAGAATCGTTAGGACAATTGACGGATGAAGAACTAGATACCATGCTTCAGACCATTGGTACACGTATTTCGCCCGACAAGTTTAAGTCCTACATCGACTTTGCCTTTATTGCTATGCACGGCCCTGGTTGCGAGGATGGTAGTATTCAAGGTTTGTTGGAATGGTACGGTATTCCCTATTCAGGGCCAAGTGTAATGGGCTCTTCGATTGGGATTGATAAAATAGCCCAAAATGACTTGATTCGTTTGGCAGTTGGTCTTAACAAAAGGACTACTACTTTGTCTCGCCAATTGTTTGAGCAAGAGGAGGCCAGTACTTTGTTCGAACAAATCAAAGCGCAAGTTGGCTTACCATTTGTCGTGAAAGCACCACACCAAGGGTCATCTATCGGAGTAGCTTTTGTGAAAAAAGACGAAGTCAGTGATTTTGTAAAAGCCGTAAAACAATGTTTCTTTATTCGTGAGGTAAGTGCTGAAGAATGGAATACCTCTGATAAAAAAGAATTTGTTCAAAAAATGGCCAATCTTGATGAAGGTATCGGTTTGCCAGTGGCATTGAACAATGAATTAATCTATCATCCTGCTGAATTAATGACCAAACTTGATGCACATTTTGCGCAATCAAATACCAAAGCCGAACTGATTTCGAGTAATGCCGAGGATGCTGTTTTGTTTGAAAGTTTTGTAAAAGGACAAGAATTTAGTTGTGGGGTAATCCAAACGCCAGATTGCGTATCGGTGGCTTTACCACCAACCGAAATCATCGCTGGAGTAGAGGTTTTTGATTTTAAGGCAAAATATCAATCTTCTGCCACTCGTAAACGTATTCCAATTGAAACGTCATTGGAAAACCTTCATAAAGTACAAGCAGATGTCAAAAAAGCTTTTGATTCCTTAAAATTTGGTGTTTGTACACGTATTGATGGATTCCTGACGCCAGAGGGCGAAGTATTATTGCACGACCCAAATACTATTCCGGGGATGTCGCCTACTTCATTAATATTTAAGCAAATGGCCGAAATCGGTTTGAATGTAACAGATGCAATTACCTATTTCATTCGTCAGTCGATTCGTGAGCGTATTCGTACCGGAAAAAACACGATGAAGTTTCAATTACTGCTTGAAAAACTAGATGCAGCCATTGCCGCTCGTATTGCGAGCCTGGGCGCTCGTAAGCAAGTAGCGTTTTTGTTTGGTGGATTCGATGCCGAAGCGCAGGAGGCCTCTTATGCAGAAGCCAAAAAAGCGTATGGTCGTTTGGCAGCTAGTGCAGAAGTACTCCCTGTACCAATTTTTGTGATAGGAAGCGATGCTTCTTCGGCAAAGTATTATAAGCTTCCTACGAATATCATGTTCAAAGAATTTGCAGAAGATATTGTAAAAGCATTGGATGGCTCTGTACACCCCTTGATTACTCAAACGCGTATCAATGCTGAAGCGATTACGCTACATTTTACGGGTAAATTGGTAGGCACTGTCGAAGAAATCGACTTATCCACAATCTTATCAACATGCCAAGCTCAACAGAACTTTGTAACTGGCTTGGAGATAGATTTGTAGTATTGAGTGAATGTTTGGTTATTTGTATATGAAATTCATTTGTAGAGACGCAATGATTGCGTCTTAAATCGAGTGAAATCTAGCATAGTAGCAACAAAAAAAGCGGTCGAAAAACAATTTTCGACCGCTTTTTTTGTTGCCAGACAAAATTCAACATTGGCTGTAAATTATTACGTCTCTAAGATTGATATATCAATTTTAAATCCTCATTCACTATATCTCCATTCACTCAATTTACTTCACCGTAAATACTCCTTGACCAATCTTGAAGCCTTCAGCATACAATTCTACCGAGTAGTTTCCTGAATTGTATTTAGAACTTTCGCCTCTACTAAAAAGCATTTCAACGCGTTGGTCGTTGTTAGTGTACTCAACTACCTTTTTGGAAGTATAGGCTGTCTCGATACCATTAAATTGGAAAATACCCGAACCTAAAGCACTATCTGAGATTACAGCGCCTGTTGGGTCAAGAATACGAAGAATAATTTCTTTTTCGTTTTGTTCAGTTAGCGGGTTCGAAGGAAGGTTGAAAATAACCAATAATTGATTCATTTTCTTAGACTTATAATTGCCTCCATCTTGTACTTTTCCACGAGAATTTACTGCCAAAACTTGAATATTAATAGCTTTTAATTGAGCACCAATTCTTACTTTTTTGGTTAATTCCTCATTTTTGCTTCGCTCTTCAGTGACCGACTGCGTGAGTACTTCACGCTCGGCACGAAGCCCTGTATTTTCGCGGACAACCCCTTCTTTTTCTTGGGTCAAGACACCTTTCTCTTTTAATAGACTCTCATTCTCAGCACGTAATTTACTGATTTGCTGATCTTTTTCATTAAGTAAGACAATGTATTCTTGGATTTTTTCTTCGTAAGTATTCTTATCAAACTTACTTGTATTTTTTAATTCAACTTTATCTTTATTTAAACGAGCCTTTAGATTTTCTAACTCTTCTACTTTTCCTCCAAGCTCTTTAATTTCTGCGATTTTGGCATCAAGTTGTGTCGAAATTGAATCCAAACGAGTACGTACAGTAGTCAGTTCTTCAATTTTTTGATTAATGATAGATTCCTGACTATCTGTTTTTTGGTTGGCGTTGTACAGCATATAACCTAATACTAGGATTACAACAGCCGCTAGTCCCAAAATGATTTTGAGCAAACTATTGTTGCTAGCATTAGATGAATTTTGATTATTCATAATAATAAAGGATAATTTTACCGTAATTATGATTGCAATAATAGAGAAAGTTTTGAACCGAAATAAATTTTTATTTGAAATATTGCCATTTTGTGCGTACTGATGAAAATCAATTATTATCGTTAAAAATAAGTGCTCATAAAAGCAACAACAAGAATTCTTAGCGAGCTGAGTTAGCCTGTTTTTGAAACAGTATGTCAATCTGGCTATTGCATAGATGCTTCTATATGTAGAAAATTTGATTGTTAGGGCTATAGTAATTATCGCTTAGTCACTTTGATAGGCATTGCGCCTTTGGGTTTCAAGGTGATTTGAGGGTCAGGAATAACTTCTTCCACTTTTTCAAAATCAAAATACTTTACTAGTAAAGACAACATAATTTGCATTTCCATCAGAGCAAAATTGTTGCCAATACAAAGTCTTGGCCCACCGCCGAAAGGAAGATATGCATAACTTGGGCGCTGTTTCGTCTGCTCAGGCAAAAAATTATCAGGATTAAACTCCTCGGGATTTGTCCAATAGGCCTTGTTTCGATGTAGTAAATATGGGCAGAAAAAGACCTGCTCATGGGCAGGAATTAGGTACTCGCCTATGGTTTGATTTTCCATCACCTGCCTACTGATAGCCCAAGCAGGAGGATATAATCGTAGCACTTCACTAACCACTTGTGAAGTATAGGTTAGCTGTCGAATATGCTCAAAATTGGGCAAATCGTCTCCTAAGATAGCTATTGCTTCATCTCGCATTTTTTGAACTATTTCGGGATGTTGCGCCAAAAGATACATTGCCCAAGACATGGCCATTGCGGTAGTTTCATGACCTGCAACAAACAACGTAACTATTTCATCTCGAAGCTGCTTGTCGGTCATTTGCTCGTTTGTATCTTCATCTTTTGCCGTAATGAGCATTTGCAGCAAATCATCAAATTGAGCGCTGGGGTCAGAGGCAAGAGCCTCCCTCCTACTACTTATGATATGTTGAATAACAGCATCTAATCGTTTTGAAGCAGCCTTAAAACGCTGATTCGTTTTGGTAGGAACCCACATCGGAAATCGAACAGGTGTACGCATCTGAATACTAAGTATTTCGTTGAGCGTATCGACATCGTGTGAAATATGTGCAATTTGATGGGTATCTATATTAGTACCAAACAACGATTTGGTGACAATCAACAAGGTGGTAGCCATCATTTCTTTGGTCATTGAAAGCGTAGTACTGCCATTTTGCTGATGCATAGCCTCTTGCCAACGTTTAACCATAACCATCGTCTCATCGTTCATAATATCTACTAACAATGCGAGCCTCTGTTTGTAAAAGGCTGGTTGGGCTAATTTGCGCTGTCGATGCCAAAATTCGCCATGGCTCGTCAATAAACCATTGCCTAAAACCTGCCCAAGAACTCTGTAGGCACGTCCTTTGACGAAAGATTTGCTATTTTCTTGTAATACATACTTGATATCCTCTGCATTGAGCAATAGATTGACCTTGAGGTATACAATCCGCAACTGTGCAATACGCTCATAGTTATTTTGAAGCTTCAGCAAAAAATTGAGAGGGTCTCGTCCAAATTCTAATGCGTGCCCAAAGAAAAAAACTCCCTTGACCACTGGGGCTTTTTTAAGAAACATAAATTGCTAGTAAGTTAGTGGGCAAAATAAAATTTAAGATTGAACTTTAGGCTTTCAGGTAACGGCTTTCGGCAGTAGGCTTTGGAAAAAAGCATGGCTGTGGTTATTAAAAAACATTCTAACACTCTT